>JAJYLK010000186.1 GCA_021787775.1 Actinomycetes bacterium
ACGGACGACAGGATGCTGGAGGCTGTCTACGCCTCGGTTTTCATCGCCAAGTATGCCGGCTTCGTCATCCTCTCCGATCTGGATCCGGCGCGGACACTGCCGCTGCTGTACCTCTCGCAGAACATCTACACTGACCCGCAGAAGCCGATGCAGATGGATCAGGGCATCTATCCGGTCAACGATCCCGGCCCGGACGCGCCGATCATCGTCACCACGAATTTCTCGCTGACGTATTTCACGGTCTCGTCCGAGGTGGAGGCGAGCAAGATGCCCGCCTGGCTGGCGATCATGGATGTGGAAGGCCAGTCGGTCCTGACCGCGTGGGCGGCCGGCAAGTTCGTGGCCGATGCCATTGCTCCTTTCCTGAAGAAAAGCGGCATCGAGGAGAAAGCGCCGCACAAGAACGTCATCATCCCCGGCTATGTCGCACAGATCTCCGGCGAGCTGGAGGAGGAGCTGGGGGATGGCTGGCAGGTGCAGGTGGGCGTGCGCGAGGCGGCTGACATCCCGAAATTCCTGCGGCAGTGGAGCGCGGCGTAGCAAAAGCGGAGTGGAGCCGGGCGGGGGATGATCCTGCTCGCTGTGCTCATCGCGCCAGGAAGTGGAAGCCGGGCGGGATGAACCCACCTGTTCAGCTCATCGCGATGTAGCCTGGTTGACATGGCGTAGCTTACGTGGCGCGATTTCGAAGTTGCTCGCGGAATCATCCCGGCCGGCTTCAGCGATTGCGGTTGAGTAATCGAGTGATCGCATCCTGATTGAGTGCTCGTAACCTGTTTATGAAAGATAATCAGACAATCACGCGTTCTTTTGGCCGTCCGGTTTCGGGGGATGAGCTTAAGCGGGCTCCTTGCCAGGTGGCCTGTCCGATCCATACCGACGCGCAGCGATATATCCAGAAGGTCGCCGAGGGCAAGCCGGCGGAGGCGCTGGCGATCATCCGCGAGACCAACCCCCTGCCGCAGTCGATCGGCCGCATCTGCGCCCATCCCTGCGAGGATGCCTGCCGTCGCGGCGAGGTAGACGAGCCTGTCGCCATCTGCAGCCTGAAGCGGGTGGCTTCAGATGGCGCAAAGGCTGCCAGCCTCGGCTACGAGCCGCCGGAAACGGTATTTACCACGGGGAAGAAGGTTGCCATCATCGGCTCCGGCCCTTCCGGGCTAGCCGCGGCGCATGATCTGGCGCTGCTGGGCGTTGAGCCGGTTATATTTGAGAGCCAGCCGGAAGCAGGCGGCTTCCTGCGCACCGGCATCCTCAACTACCGCCTGCCAAAGGATATCCTCGATGAGGATATCGATTACATTCGCGGCATGGGCGTCAAGATCAGGACCGGCGCCGCCGTCGGCAGGGACATAGATTTTGATGAGCTGGCGGCGGAGTATGACGCGGTGCTGATCGCCGTGGGCCTCTCCGAGAGCCGCTCGCTGCCGATCCCCGGCGTGGATTTGCCGCAGGTGCTGCTGGCGGTCCCCTTTCTCGAAGCAGTCAACGCCGGTCGCGAGGTGTCAGAGCTCGGCGAGGATATCATCGTCATCGGAGGCGGCAATGTCGCCATTGATGTCGCCCGCTCGGCCCGGCGTGTCTCCGGCGGCAAGGTGACCATGGTCTGCCTTGAGGCCGACTACGAGATGCCGGCCCACAGCTGGGAGATCGAGGACGCCGTCGCGGAAGGCATCCGCATCGTCTGTAGCCAGGGTCCGAACGCCGTTGTCGGCGACGGCAGGGTGGAGGGGCTCCAGGTGAAGAAGTGCGAGGCGGTCTTCGACGAGCGGGGACGCTTCGCGCCGCGGTTCTGCGAGACCGAGCTTTCCGTGATTCCGGGCGACACGGTCATTATCGCCATCGGCCAGATGTCAGACCTTTCCTTCCTGACAGGGGCAGGACCGGATGTCAACGAGCGCGGCATCCTCATTTTTGACAGGGAGCAGTGCACCACCACCCGCCGCGGCGTCTTTGCCAGCGGCGAAGTCGTCACCGGTCCGGGCGCGGCGGTTAACGCCCTGGCCAGCGGCAAGCGAGCGGCGATCGCGGTGGCGCGCTATCTGGGCGTGCGAGTCGATTTTCCTCAAGAGCCCAGGCCGGTGGGTGAGCTGCCGGCTACCGTTGGCGACTTGGTGAAGAAGTCGCCGCGGCGGCGGATGCCGGCACGGCCGGCAGATGGCCGGACCGGCGATTTCGGCGAGGTGGAGCTGGGCCTGCCCGAAGCGGATGCCCGCTGCGAGGCCTCCCGCTGCCTGCTCTGCGCCGGCGGCGCCCGTTATTCACAGCTGAAATGCATCTCCTGCCTCACCTGTGTGCGCGTATGTCCGTATGGCGCGCCGTGGGCTGATGGCGACGGCCTCGGCGGCATCTCACCCGAGCACTGCCAGGCCTGCGGAATCTGCTTTACGCAATGTCCGGCCAAGGCGATCGACCTGGGAGCGGTGACGGAGGCCGGGATCGAAAGCGAAATCGCCGCGGCGCTCGGCGAAGCGTCCGCGCTGGAGTTCGGCTGCTGGTACTCGCAGTCGAGAGTTGAGCCTAAAGCGCCGCTCGTGCAGCTGCCCTGCACCGGCCGCCTCAGCGTGCGGCTGCTGCTGCATGCGTTCGAAGCCGGCGCGGAGAAGGTATACGTCGCCGTCTGCAGCGAAGATGACGACGGCCACTTCATCCACGGGCACCGGCAGACGCGGGCGGCGGTGGCCGAGGCGCAAAAAGCCATCGCCGAAGCGGGTCTCGAAACCGGTGCGATCGAGCTGCGGGTGGAGCCCGAGCTAAAATGCAAACCGAAAGTCTGACGGCCGGAACGGAATCATGATCACAGCCGAGCGAAAAAATTTTGACGAGATCAGGCGCATGACCGACGCCCACCGGAACGTGCTCGTGGTCGGCTGCAACACCTGCGTCGCGGTCAGTCTCAGCGGCGGCGAGAAGGAGGCCGGGCAGCTGGCGGCGCAACTCAGGATCAGATC
>JAJYLK010000187.1 GCA_021787775.1 Actinomycetes bacterium
GCCCGACAGCTCCAGCAGCGACGGCGCGCTGGTGATGCCTTCGGCCACCATCCCCATCTCGGCCTCTGCTTCCGCCGGCGAGAAACCGCGGGCGATCAGCTCGCCGGCGCGGCGGTTCCGGCTATGGCGGCTGGTGCATGTAGCGATGAGATCGCCCATCCCGGCCAGGCCGGAGAAAGTCTGGGGATCGGCGCCCATAGCCGCGCCCAGGCGCGACATCTCCGCCAGGCCGCGGGTGATGAGGCTGGCCTTGGTGTTGTCGCCGAACCCGAGGCCGTCGCTCATGCCGGCGGCCAGGGCGATGACGTTTTTGGCGGCGGCGCACAGCTCCACGCCGATAAGATCGTGATTGACATAGACGCGAAAATTCTCAGTGGTGAGTATCTGCTGCAGGCGGTGCGCCAGCTCCTGATCGTGGGCGGCGATCACGGTCGCGGTCGGGATGTCGCGTGACACTTCCTCGGCATGGTTGGGGCCGGAAAGGACGGCGATGCGCTTGCCTGCCGGCGCCGGCAGCACCTCGGCCAGCACTTCCGAAAGCCGCAGCAGCGTGCCCGGCTCCAGCCCCTTGGTGAGGCTGAGTACAGCCGCATCCGGCGCGATGCTGGCGGCAAGCGGACTGACGACCTCGCGGAAGACGCGGCTGGGCACGGCAACCACGACCAGATGGGCCGCAGGCAGCGAATTGCGCTCAAAGCTGGTAGCCGTCAGGTTGCCGGGAAGCTCGATCTCGCGCAGATATTCGGGATTGTGGTGGCTGCGGTTGATCGCATCGGCCTGTCCGGAAAAGCGGCAGATGAGCTCGGTCTGCACGCCGGCGCGAGCCAGCAGCCTGCCGAACGCGGTGCCCCAGCTGCCGGCGCCGATGACGGCCGCCCGCGTCTCTTCCGCCGATAGCGGCAGCGCGACGCTCACCGGACGCGGCCTCCGGCCGGCCGGCCCTTGCCGGCGTCCCGGTTCCAGGGAAAGGTCACGCGGTTCTCTTTCCCCGCCAGCAGCCGCTTGATGTTGGAGCGGTGGGCGTAGAAGACCACCGCCGTGCCCAGCAGCGCGAATACGATGTACGGCCGCGGCTGCCCGGTGACCAGCACGGCCAGGCTGAAGCCAAGCGCCGCCGCGAGCGACGCCACCGACACCATCCTGCTCAGCAGCAGCACAAGCCAGAAGACGGCAAACAGGATGACGAAGATCAGCGGCACCAGGGCGATGATCGTGCCGCCGCCGACGGCGACCCCTTTGCCGCCCCTGCCGCGCAGGAAAATCGACCAGGTGTGGCCGGCGATGGCCGCCCCCGCGGCCAGCACCGCTACCAGGGCGGCGCTGCCGGCGGGCGCCAGCCGGATCGCGAGGAAGACCGGCAGGAAGCCCTTGGCGGTGTCGCCGATGTAAACCAGGATGCCCGCCTTCTTGCCCAGCACGCGGAAGACATTCGTCGTGCCCACGTTGCCACTGCCGGCGGTCCGCACGTCAATATGATAGACCCCCCTGCCGATCACCAGAGCGAACGGGATGGAGCCAAGCAGGTATGAGCCAATGATGAAAACAAGCGCGATGATCACGATCCGGCTTCCTTAAATTCGGTCCGGGAGCGCCCGCAAGCAGAGAAAGACCGCGGGCTGCGCCCTATGAGCGCTTCCCCCTGAATTGTATTACAAGCGGGCAGCCATGATAACCGAAACGCTCCCGCAGCGAATTCTCAAAAAAGGTGGCATAAGGACGCGTCAGCAGTCCCTTGTTGTTAACCTGCACGACGATGTGCGGCGGCGCCGTGTGCGGCTGGCTGACGTAGTACATCTTCAGCTGCTTGCCGCGCACCAGCGGCGGCGAGTGCGCCGCCTTGACCTCTTCCAGAAAGCGGTTGAGCTCGCGCGTGGGCAGATAGGCGCTGTAGAGGCTGTAAAGATGCCGGATCAGCGGCAGGATGTCTTTGACGCCGCGGCCGGTCGCCGCCGAGGTTGCCAGAAACGGCGGCTTCAGCGCCGTTTTGCGCACCAGGCGCCACTCCAGATCCTTGCGGTCCGGCTCGGCGGCGTCGCGCTTGTTCAGCAGGATGGCGGTGGCGCACTTGCGCTTGGTGGCCTCGTCGATGATGGTGAGGTCGTAATCGGTCAGGCCCACGGTCAGGTCGATCACCACCAGCGCGACCTGCGCCCGGTCCAGGGAAGCCAGCGCCCGCACGCGGCTGTAAAATTCGATGTCCTCGCCCCGCAGGCGGCCCGGGCGGCGCAGGCCGGCGGTGTCGACGAAGCGGAAGTTGTCACCGCCGGCTTCGAGCACGGTATCGATGCTGTCCCGCGTGGTTCCCGGCTCGGCCGAGACAATCACCCGCTCCTCGCCCAGCAGCCGGTTCAGCAGCGATGATTTGCCGGCATTGGGCCGGCCGACGATTGCGACGCCGATCTCTTCAACGGCGGCCGCGTCCAGCCGCGCCCCCTGCTCTTCCAGCCGGCCGACGATCGTGTCCAGCAGATCGCCGCTGCCGGTTCCGTGCAGGGCGCTGACCGGTACCGGGTCGCCCATTCCCAGGGCATGGAATTCATGGATGAGGTCGACGCGGTCAAAATCATCGATCTTGTTGACAACCAGCAGCGCCGGTTTTTTGCTGCGACGGACGATCTGTGCCAGATCCTCGTCCCCCGGGCCGATGCCGATGGCGCCGTCGACCACGAGCAGCACCAGCGCCGACTCCCCGAGCGCCGTCTCCACCTGCGCCCGCACCTGCCGCGCCATCTGGCGGCGGTCGGCGGTGTCGACGCCGCCGGTGTCGACGAGGCTGAAGGAACGGCCGGTCCATTCGACCAGCACGTCCTTGCGGTCACGGGTGACGCCGGCCTGCCGGTGCACGACCGCGTCGCGCCTGCCGGAGAGGCGGTTCACCAGCGTTGATTTGCCTGCATTGGGATAGCCGACG
>JAJYLK010000188.1 GCA_021787775.1 Actinomycetes bacterium
GAAAATTCCCTTCCAGACGATCCTAAACCTTTCTAAATTCCTGAAAATTTCTTCAGCCGGGAAATGCTGCGAAGAATTAGGAAAGTTAGGAAAGGAACGTCCCTCTCGCGCCCCCTACAGAGCGTGATAAACGAGTACGATCGCGCCGGCGATCCAGCAGTAATAGGCAAAGCCGCGCAGGCTGTGGCGGCGGACAAAACCGAGCAGGAATCTCACCGCGAAAATGCCGGACACTGTCGCGGCGGCAAAGCCCGTAAGCAGGGCCAGATGGCTCTCGCTACCGTCGAAGCCATGCCTGAGCTTCAGCAGCGCGGCGCCGGCGATGATGGGGATGCTCAGCAGGAAGGAGTAGCGCGCGGCTGCCTCACGCTTCAGGCCCAGGAAAAGTCCGGTGGAGATGGTCGCGCCCGAGCGCGAGATCCCCGGCAGGATGGCAACGGCTTGAGCAACACCGATGATAAGACTGTCAACCACCTTCAGCTTGCCGATGCCCCGCTGCTGCCGCGCGGCTGCCTCAGCCGCTACCAGAATCACGCCCGTGAGCAGCAGGAAGACCGCCACCTCGGAAGGCCGGTCGAACACCTCCTCGAATTTTTTCTCCAGCGCCGCCCCGGCGACGGCCCCCGGGATGGTGCCGATGATGATCAGCGAACCCAGCCGGCGCCTGGCCCGCACCGGGCCGCTGTAGGGTTCAAAGAATGCGGAGACGATTGCCACCAGATCGCGCCAGAAATACGCAATCACCGCAACCATGGTGCCAAGATGAAGAACGATGTCGAACGAGGTGGACGGCTCGCTCCAGCCCAGCAGGTCGGGGACGATCACCAGATGCCCGGAGCTGCTGACCGGAAGGAACTCGGTCAGGCCCTGCACGATCCCGAGGACCAGGGCCTGCAGGAATGTCACTGGTTTTCCTCGCCAGGCTGGACGCCGCTGCCGGAGCCGCCATCGCGGCGCAGGTTCCGGACATGGCGCGCCACATACCAGACGAGCCCGGCGATTATGGCTATGACGATAAAGATGTCAGCCTTGTGAAAATAGTTGCCCAGGGTGTCCCAGTTCTGGCCCAGCTTGAAGCCGATGAATGCCAGGAACAGCGACCATGGCAGCGCCCCGAGAAAGGTGTAGATGCTGAAAGTGGCGAGCTTCATGCGGCTGATCCCCGCGGGGAAGGAGATGAAGGTACGGGCGACCGGCATCAGCCTGGTGAAAAAGACCGTACCCCTGCCGTAGCGGGCGAACCAGCGATCGGCAACGTCGAGATCGTGATGTGAAAGCAGCACGTAACGGCCATACCGCTCCACCAGCGGCCGGCCGCCCCGGGCGCCTACCCAGTAGGCCAGTAGCGAGCCCGCGAGATTGCCCAGAGCGCCGACCACCGCCACCAGCACGAGCGCCAGGACGCCCCTGCTGTCCTGATAGACCAGGAAGCCCGCAAAGGGCATGATGACTTCGGAAGGCAGCGGAATACAGGCAGACTCGATCGCCATCGCCAGAAAAACTCCCGGATAGCCAAGCGTGGAAATGATGTCCTTGACGAAATTTGCGAGGGATTCTATGAGTGAAGATGCCATCGAAACCAGCTTACAGGACGCGGCCCAGACTGTAAAATGGCGCCCGCCGTAGCAAAAACCGTCCGCGGCGCTGCAGGGGTTTCCGCTGCTACCGCCCGCGGCGTTACAGATTTTTCCACTTCTGCCGACTAATGTTTCACTTGTCAAGCTAAGGGTTTTCCCTGAGGGGGATGGCTAAGATGTCGGTTGACGTTGCTTCTGGAAAGTCACGGAAATTCGGCTTCACAATCGCGGGGAAGATCCTGTTCGCTAATTGCGCCATTGTCGCCGTCGGCGCCTTTGCCGGCACATGGTTCTCGCAGAGCTATTCCGATCAGCCCAGCTTCGTTCTCGGCACGGTCCTGTTCACCGGGGGCCTGCTGATCAGCCTCCCGGTCAACTATGTTGCCACGCGCCTGGCGCTGGAGCCGCTACGGCGGCTGGCCGGCTCAATGGAACAGGTGCAGCACGGCGATCTGGAGTCGGTGGCAGATTTCATCCCGGCCGATCGCCAGGTAGCAAAGCTCGTCAACAGCTACAACACCATGCTGGCGCGGATCAAGGAGGACCGGGGCATGATCGAGAAGCTGTCGCTGGTCGATCCCCTGACCGAGGTGGGCAATACCAGAGCGCTGCATCAGGGTCTGGAGACCGAGATCGCCCGCATCGACCGTTACGGCCAGAACATGCCGGCGGCCTTCTCGGTGCTGATCATCGATCTGGACAATTTCAAGGAGATCAATGACACGTTCGGTCATCTGGCCGGGGACGAGGTGCTCAAGGACATGGCGGTGTTACTGATGCGCAGCCTGCGCAAGACCGATACGACGCTGGCGGCGCTGAAACATTACCGCTTCGGCGGGGACGAGTTCGTGGTAATAGCGCCGCATACCTCCGCGGCCGGCGCAAAGCTGCTGGTCAGCCGGCTGCAGAAGACGATCGGTGAATTCCCGTTCCAGACGCATGAGGGCGTACTCCTGGCAAAGACGAAGATCGGCCCGGTCGGGGCTTCGATCGGCTTCGCCAGCTATCCGGAGGAGACGGCCAACGCCGACGAACTGATGGACCTGGCGGACAAGCGCATGTACGGGATGAAAGAAAGCAAGACCCGCGGCCGCGTCAGCAGGCTGCCGCAGCCGGGAGGCTTTCCCGGACTTGGCGGCGCCCCGCTGGGGAGAACGGGTATTTACCAGGATTAGCGGCGGCACAGCTCCGCTTTACAGGTTTTGGAGGTCAGGGTATAGACACTTGGGGGTGTTTCGCGATGCGCCCTGTTTCCTGCCAATTGACTTCCAAGAACAGGAAGAGGGCGGCCCTTGCGGGCCGCCCTCTGTGTTTCTGCCGTTGCTACAAGCA
>JAJYLK010000189.1 GCA_021787775.1 Actinomycetes bacterium
GTGCAGCGCGATGGTGAGTTCCACGACGCCGAGGCTGGGCGCCAGGTGCCCGCCGACTTTCGATACGGTGTCGATCATGAAACCGCGGATCTCTTCAGCGAGAACCTGAAGTTCGCGGTCGTTGAATCGCCTGAGGTCGGAAGGGGAATTGATTTGCTCGAGAAGTGACAACTTTATCTCTGCCGCTCGTATATGTAATTGGTGATTCCGGCCAGCGCGGCGGTTTTTCCGCCGATGCGGTCCAGCGCCGCGAGCGCCTGCCGGTGCGACCCGAGGGCCAGCTGCTGGGCCGCCTCAAGACCGTGGACGCTGACGTAAGTGCTGCGCTCCAGCCGGGCGTCGGTGCCAGCCTGCTTGCCAAGAACCGCTGTCTCCCCGATGACATCCAAAATATCGTCTTTGATCTGAAATAGCAAACCCAGCTCGGCCGCGAAATCGCCGAGCAGCTTGAGAGTCCGCGCGTCCACGCCGGCGAGCAAGCCCCCGGCGCGCACGCAGGCGACGATCAGCCGGCCGGTCTTGAGTGAGTGCAGCAGCCTGAGCGACTGGTCGTTGCCGGCCTCACCGGAGACGTCCAGATACTGGCCGCCGACCATCCCCCGGACGCCGGTAGCTTCCGAGATTTCCCTGACGACCGCCAGCGTCACGGCGGGCTCTGCCTGCTGCCGCTCGCAGATGAGCCGGAACGCCTCCGCGAACAGGGCGTCACCGGCCAGGATGGCCACGTTCTCCCCGAACCGGACATGGCAGGTCGGCTGGCCACGCCTGAGGTCGTCGTCATCGAAAGCCGGCAGATCGTCGTGGATGAGCGAATAGGTATGGATCATTTCCAGCGCTGCCGCAGTCGGCAGCATCTGCTCCGGCTCCAGGCCGAAAGCGCCGCCGGTTGCCAGCAGCAGCACCGGCCGGATGCGCTTGCCGCCGGCCAGCAGCGAGTATCGCATCGCCTCGGTCAGGGGAGCGACCAGGCGATCTTCTCCGAAGACGAGGTCGTTGAGGTAGCGGTCGACGCGCGCCGCCAGATCCTCGGGATAGGCCAACTGCGCTCAGTCCTCCTGCGGCGGGTCCTGGGGCAGCTCCAGCTGCTGACCGCCTTCCTCGGAACCATAGACAACATCCTGTACCGCCTGCTCCAGCTGCTGGCTGCTGCTAAGGGCCAGCTCGTTGGCCTCGGTCAGCAGGCGCACCGATTCTTCCCAATCGGTTTTCCCCGCCTCCAGCTGCCGCACGATCGTTTCCATCCGGTCGATCGACTGGGTCAGACCGCTGAGCGTCGCCTCCAGCGCCTGCGTCAGCTCGGCGTCCGGCGCCTCGCCGGGAGCGGCCGCGCCCCCTTCTCCTGCTTCCTCAAAGACTTCACCGTCGTCGTTCATCTCTGGCTTGCCTCCTGGACTATTTTTGCGAGAATGCCGTTTACCAGGGAACCGGCTTCACGCGAGCAGAACCTTTTCGAAAGCGCCACCGCCTCGTCGATGCTCACCTCGGCGGGGATATCGGGCCGGTTGAGAATCTCGAATGCGGCCAGCCGCAGGATATTGCGCTCCAGCGCCGCCAGACGGTGCGCCGGCCATCCGTCCGAAGCGTCGTCGATGATCCGGTCCAGCTCGACGCGGGCGGCAAGCACCCCTTCGACATCCTCGCGCGTGAAACTGTCGGCCTCGTGACCGGTCTCGGCCTTGAGATTTTCCAGCAGCTCCTCGATCCCGCTGCCGGTCAGATCCAGCTGGTAGAGGACAACCATGGCGTCACGGCGCGCCTGGCGCCGGGTCACGGACGCCGCTCCCTGCCGCCCGGCGCCTTTTTCAAGCTCTGGATCATTCATGACATTCCGATGGTCCGCAACTGTCTGCCGATCCAATCCTTATTCTGCACGGTTGCGCGGCATTTGTAACGCCGCGGGCAGTCCGGCCCGTTCAAGCTATGCCCAACCGGGCGGCATTGGCCTCGATGAACACGGTCGACGGAGCCCCGTGCGCGAAATCGTCGCATCTGAGGATCGCCGAGCAGAGGGCCTTGTTAGTGACCACCCCTTCGATGACATATTCATCGAGCGCTCTCAGCGCCCTGCTGATCGCTGCCGGCCGGTCGCTGTCCCAGACGATCAGCTTTGCCAGCAATGAATCGTAGTAAACCGGAATCTCGTAACCTTCGTAAAGATGCGAGTCGATCCGCACACCCGGACCGCCCGGCGTAACATAGCGGCTGATGCGGCCGGTATTCGGCCGGAAATCGTTGGCTGGATCTTCGGCGTTGATGCGCAGCTCGATCGTATGGCCGCGAGTCCTGACCGAGCCGGTCCGGTCCAGCAGCTCGCCGCGAGCGATGCGGATCTGCTCCTTGACGATGTCAATGCCGGTGGCCATCTCCGAGACCGGATGCTCCACCTGCACACGGGTGTTCATTTCCATAAAGAAAAAATTCTGCTGGTCGTCAACCAGAAACTCGATCGTGCCCGCGTTTTCGTAGCCGCAGGCCCGGCAGGCGGCGATGGCCGACTCGGCCATCTTCTGCCGCGTGGCGTCGTCCAGCAGCGGCGAGGGCGATTCTTCCACCAGCTTCTGATGGCGACGCTGCACCGAACAGTCGCGCTCCCCCAAAGTCAGCACCGAACCGGACTTGTCCACCAGTACCTGCACTTCCACGTGATGCGGGTTGAGCACGGCTTTCTCCAGGTAGATGGTGCCGTCGCCGAAAGCCGTCTCGGCCTCGCCCGCCGCCATCAGGAAACTGTTCTCCAGCTCCGCCTCGGCGCCCACCAGCCGCAAGCCCCGGCCGCCGCCGCCGGCAGCCGCCTTGAGCATCACGGGATAGCCGAACTCCGCCGCCAGCCGCGCGGCTTCGGCCGCGCCGGCGACCGCGCCGTCCGAGCCTGGGATCACCGGAATGCGAGCCTGCTTCATCGTCTG
>JAJYLK010000190.1 GCA_021787775.1 Actinomycetes bacterium
CGAGCACATGGAAGTAATGAAGGACGGAGCCATCATCTGCAACACCGGCCACTTCAACGTGGAGATCGACATCCCGGCGCTGGAGGCCATGTCCACCGGTCGCCGTACGGTACGCGATTTCATGGAGGAATTCACGCTCAAGAACGGCCGCATCATCTATCTGCTGGCTGAAGGCCGGCTGGTGAACCTGTCGGCCGCTGAGGGCCACCCGGGCCAGGTGATGGACATGAGCTTCGCCAACCAGGCGCTGGCAGCCGAGTACATCGTGAAGAACGCTGGCCAGCTGGAGAACAGGGTCTACAACGTGCCCAAGGACATCGACGAGCACATCGCCGCCCTGAAGCTGGAGACGATGGGCATCAGCATCGACAAGCTGACTCCGGAGCAGGAGAAGTACCTGGCTTCGTGGCAGGAAGGAACGTAGTCCGGCAGGAAAGCGGGAAGCGAAGGATTTGGCACAAACAAGCTACAGCGTCAAAACAATTGAGTGGCAGGGCGACGAAGTCGTCATGATCGACCAGCGCATCCTGCCGCTGGATGAGGTTTACATCCATCACCGCACCTGGCAGGAAGTAGGCGATTCCATCAAGACGATGGTGATCCGCGGCGCGCCGGCGATCGGCGTCGCCACCGCGATGGGCATGGCGCTGGCCGCGATGCAGTCTCCCGCGTCCAGCTACGAGCAGCTGAAGGCCGACCTCGATGCGGCCGCCAGAGGGCTGTTCGAGACCAGGCCGACGGCCTATAACCTGGGCTGGGCGCTAAAGCAGCAGGAACAGATCTACGGCCAGCCGGGCGATCCGGACCAGATCCGCCGGCGGCTGAAAGAGCGCTCGCAGGAGATCCTCGACGAGGATATCGCCATGTGCGTCGCGATGGGCGAGCACGCGGCGCCGCTCTTCCCCAGGGGCGCCCGCATCCTCACCCACTGCAACGCCGGCGCCCTGGCGACTGCCGGCTATGGCACGGCGCTGGGCGTGATCCGTTCGGTGTTCAGGCGCGACCCCGGCATCATGGTCTACGCCGACGAGACGCGGCCGTTCTTGCAGGGCGCCCGCCTGACTGCGTGGGAACTGCAGCAGGAAGGCATCCCCTGCCGCCTGATCACCGACAATATGAGCGGCTACTTTTTCAAAAAGGGTGAGATCGACGCCGTCGTGGTCGGCTCGGACCGCATCGCCGCCAACGGCGACGTCGCCAACAAGATCGGCACTTACACCGTCTCGGTGCTGGCGAAGGTGCACGGTGTGCCCTTCTACGTGGCGGCGCCGACATCGACCGTCGACCTCAGCATTCCTGATGGCGATCACATCCCCATCGAGGAACGCGACCCTGCCGAGGTAACGCATTTTCGCGCGGTGCAGTGCGCGCCTACGGGCATCGCCGTCTGCAATCCGGCTTTCGATGTGACGCCGCATGAGAACGTTACCGCCATCATCACCGAGGCGGGCGTACACCGGGAGCCGTACGCCGAAAGCCTGGCCGCGGCAAAGAAAGGCAAGTAAATTGAGAGCCATGGTACTGGCCGCCGGTCTCGGCACCCGCCTGAGACCGCTTACCGGCTCCATCTCCAAGCCGATGGCGCCGATCGTCAACCGGCCGGTTATGTACCATATCCTCCGCTTGATCAAAAACCATGGTTTTGATGAAGCTGTAGCCAACCTGCATTACCATCCCCACGCGATCACCAATTATTTCGGCCGGGGACAGCAGGTGGGGGTCGAGCTGCGCTACTCGCTGGAAAACGAGCTGATGGGAACCGCCGGCGGCGTCAAGAACGTCCAGAAATATCTGGAGGGCGGCACCTTCCTGGTGATCAGCGGCGATGCCCTTACTGATATCGACCTGACCCGTCTGCTGGCGCAGCACCGCGAATCCGGCGGTATCGCCACGCTGGCGCTCAAGAAAGTGAGCGACCCCAGTCGCTTCGGCGTCGTCATCCGGGAAAAGAGCGGCCGCATCCTTGGCTTCCAGGAGAAACCGGCTCGCGGCGAGGAGCTCAGCAACCTCTGCAACTGCGGCATCTACGTTTTCGAACCCGCCATTTTCGATTATATCCCCGAGGACACTTTTTTTGACTTCGGCAAGCAGCTGTTCCCCGAGTTCGTCACCCGCGACATCCCCTTCAACGGCTTCGAGATTGACGACTACTGGAATGACGTCGGCAGCCTGACCCAGTACCGCATCGGCAATTTCGACGCCCTCACCGGTAAGGTGAAAGTGGAGATCCCCGGCAAGGAACGGCAGCCGGGCATCCATGTCGGCAAGGGCACCCGGATTGCCCGCACGGCGGTGCTGAAACCTCCCATCCTGCTGGGTGATTATTGCCGCGTGGGCGAGCACGCCAGCCTGACCGGCCCGCTGATCGTCGGCGATCACAGCGTCATCGAGGACGGCGCCTCGCTGGAGGGCGTCATCAAGTGGCGTGCGGCCCAGACCGGCGCCGGCGCCAAGGTTGTCGGCGGCATCATTGGCCGCGGCGCCTACATCCGCGATGACGTACGCATCGGCGACCGCGCCGTCGTGGGCGACCGCTGCGTCATCGGCGCCGGCAGCGTGCTTGACCCGGAGGTCAAGCTGGAGCCATTCACGGTCATCGATGCCGACAGCCACATCCAGTAGCGGTCAGCCGCCGCAACGCCACATCATCTGATATATCTATAATTCCATACCGGGAAAATTATCGCCGCCGTGCTTGACAGACGCTCCGGCTTAGGGTAGGTTGGCGTCGCATTGGGACTTCTTGTGGAAGCGACCGCCGTGGATATTGGCAGACATCGGGCAGAGTTGCCCGAACCGGGTTTTACCGACAGCATCCTCTCGCTCTTCTTCCCGCCACGCTGCGTGCACTGCGGCGCGCCCGGCGGCTGGCTGTGTCCTGCGTGCGCCGGCCTGCTGGCTCCG
>JAJYLK010000191.1 GCA_021787775.1 Actinomycetes bacterium
CGTCACGCCCGGCATCGAGTTTCTCAAGGCGGTCAACTTCGGCGAGGCCGGGGACCTCGCGGGCCAGCAGGTCGTCGTCATCGGCGCCGGCAACGTCGGCATGGACATCGCCTGCCAGGCGTGGAACCTGGGCGCCGCCAGGGTTACGGCTGTGGACATCCAGCCACCCGCCAGTTTCGGCAAGGAGCGGGAGCTGGCCGAATCGCGCGGCACCACGGTCGCCTGGCCCAGGATCACCGAGCGCTATGATGCCAGAAAGAAGAAGATTTACTTCCAGGACGGCAGCAGCATGGCCGCCGACAAGGTGATCATCTCCATCGGCGAGATCCCGGTGCTCGACTTCCTGCCCGCCGGCATGGATATCGAACGCGGCTACCTGGTAGTCAACGATACTGGCCAGACTTCCGATCCGAAGATCTTCGCCGTGGGCGATACCACCCGGCCGGGCCTGATCACCAACGCCATCGGCCAGGGGCGCATCACTGGCGAGGCGGTGCACAACCTGATGATGGAAGTTGATATCGTTCCCGAAATGAAACAGGTCATCCCCTATGAGCGCATCCGCACGGTCTATTATGAAGGCGGTTCGCGGGATATCGTTCCCACCGGCGGGATGGCGGCCGACATGCGGGCGACGGACGTGCCCGAACCGGGCGTCCGGGTAGAAGGCTCGACCGATCTGGAGCCTGGCGATCTGCCCGGCGGGGGCGTGGCGCTGGAAGGCGGCGCCGCTGGCGGGGCAGCTGCTGTCGCCGCTGAGGCCGAGCGTGAACCGCAGGCCGCGGGCGTCCCGGAACGGGAGGCGCAGACCTGCATGTCCTGCGGCCTCTGCCGCGACTGCGGCATGTGCCAGGCGGTCTGCTACTACGGCGCCATCAGCCGCATCGAGCGCGACGGTGAATGGGAGTACGTGGTCGACGCGGAGAGATGCATCGGCTGCGGCTTCTGTGCCGGCACCTGTCCCTGCGGCGTGTGGGAGATGGTGGAGAATGTTTGACAGATAGCGATTCCGTCAGGAATCGCCCGGGCGGCCCGCCGGCCGCCCTTCCCCTGGGATAAATCAACCATACCGGAGGCAATCCATGGCAACAGCAAGCGCAAGGCACATTCTAGTTGACAGCGAGTCGCAATGTGAGCAGCTCAAGCAGGAGATCGCGGCGGGCGCCGACTTTGCCGAGATGGCGCGGCAGCATTCCAGCTGCCCGTCCGGCAAACAGGGCGGCGAACTGGGCGAGTTCGGCCGCGGCCAGATGGTGCGCGAGTTTGATGAGATCGTCTTCACCGGCGAGCTGAACACCGTTCACGGTCCGGTGAAAACCCAGTTCGGCTACCACCTGATCGAGATCACCAGCCGCACGGAATAAATCGCCTTCCGGCAGCCGCACGGAATAAATCGCCTTCCGGCAGCCGCACGGAATAAATCGCCTTCCGGCAGCCGCACGGAATAAATCGCCTTCCGGCGGATGAAAGAAATAAACGGCCGGCCGCCTGGTAACGGGCGCCGGCCGGATTGTTTGCCCGGCCTTTCCGGCTCGCAGCCGCTTATCAGCCCAGGTGCTGATTCAGGCTGAGGATGTTGCCCTCGGTGTCCCTGAACCAGGCCGCCTTTCCGTCTTCCATCGTGGCGATGCCATTGACCGTCTTGATGCCCATGCCGGGCATGTCGTATTCCTCAAACTCGACGCCCCTGCCCCGCAGGTCCTGCACCTCTTTTTCCAGGTCGTCAACCAGGAAGCTGGCCTCGGTGTGGTCGGCCCTGGTGGCGGAGCGGCTGTACAGATAGAGCCCGCCGGTGGCGCCCAGCTGATACATCACGCCGCTCTTCGAGCTCGACGCGGGGCTGAATCCCAGGACCTCTTCATAGAAGGCGCGCGCCCTTCCCATGTCCATGACAGGCAGATCCGGGGTGATCATTTTTACGTCCTGTGCCAGCATCTTCGTCCCTCCATTCCGGATTGTTACGGATTTCCCAGATGTTTTTCTTTCCCCCCAAATCCGCCGCTAAAACCGCGTCCGTTGCGGCCGTCAGCGGCCCCGGAACAGACTTTCTGCACTGGCCCAAGCCGGGTGCAGCCCCGGCATGCCTCGCCGGGGGCGGCGAATCCTTTTTCGCTGTTCAGAGTCAAAAGTTTCCATACCGCGTGTTTTCGCACGACTCCTCGCAGGCGAACGCGCCGCAGCGGTATTCTGACCTGGAACAAGCAAGAACGAAGGAGAGGAACGCATGAAGTTTGGTGGATTTTTCAATCAGGGCTACGGCTGGCAGCCAGGAGGGTTCGGTCCCGCGCCGGCCGGCTGCCGGCAGATAGATTCCATGCAGGCGCATGAGCTTATCCGCGACGGGAATGCGCTCGTGGTCGATGTGCGCGAGCCGCACGAATTCGCGGCGGGGCGCATCCCCGAGGCGCAGCTGATCCCGCTGGGGCAGATCGCCTATCATGTCGACACCCTGAAGCAGCACGGCGAGCGGCCGATTATCCTGAGCTGCCGCACCGGCAGCCGTTCGGAGATGGTCTGCCGGTTCCTGCACGAGCAGGGGTTTGAGAATATCTACAATCTCGCCGGCGGCGTGATGGGCTGGCAGATGGCGAACCTGCCGCTGGACCAGTAGGAAGAAAGGCGGCCGGATTCCGCCGGATGCGGGCGCGGTGCAAAGCCGGAGCCGAATGCCGGCGCGCGGCGCTAGCCGATCTTGAGCAGGACTTTCAGCGCGCCTGGCTGGCCTGCGCGCTCGAACGCTTCCAGGCCCTGCTCGAGCTTGAATCTGGCGCCGATCATGCCGCGGACATCCACCTGCCGGGACGCCAGTGCCTCGATCGCCGGTTCGAACGGACCGCAGCGCGAGCCGGTCAGGGTGATCTCATCGATGACCAGCCGGTTGAGGTCCAGCCCGC
>JAJYLK010000192.1 GCA_021787775.1 Actinomycetes bacterium
GGAAATCCCCCTTTAAGCAGCGAATACGGAGCGGACAGCATTTTAATATTGGCTGGCAGCGGACGCCGCCAGTGAAGCGAGTATAACGGAGGGCGGGTGATCGGAAAAGGCGGAGCGGGCCTCGCGGCCCGCTCCAATGACAAAACCAACGATCTGGTTTTTCGTGGGAACCGGTAGTATCGGGGCCTACCGGTTCCCGGGTGCAGATTTATTATGCGAAACCGATGTTAAGGAGATTTAATGAAAACGTAAAAAGGATGTAAAAAGATTCGATGCCCGGTTGACCCGAGTTTGTCCAAACGTGCACAAACGGGAACGCTGATCTATAATCGTTGACATGAAAACGGCCTTTGGTAAAATAGCGGTTTTTTGGGACAATTCCTATCTCTGGGGACTGATTGCCTGGCGCGCTTTCGCGGATCTGGGCCTCGACTTCGAGCTGCTGAGCGCGCAGCAGATCAGAACGGGCGCGCTGGACGGAAGCGACGTGCTGTTTGTCCCCGGTGGCTGGGCCAGCGACAAGATCCTCTCGCTGGGAGAAACAGGCGCCGACGCCATCCGCGAGTTCGTCCACGCCGGCGGCGGCTATCTCGGCTTCTGCGGCGGCGCCGGCCTGGCGCTGACGCATGACAGCGGTCTGGGGCTGGCGCCGATCGGCCGGCTTCCCTCTTCCACCCGCGTCCCCAGTTTCAGCGGCCGCATCGGCCTGCGGCTGGAGGACGGGGCACACCCGGCCTGGCAGGGCATCGCCGACGGAACCGAATTTTGTGCCTGGTGGCCCGGGCAATTCGCGCTCGGACCGGAAACCGCAAAAGTGCGCGTGCTGGCGCGCTACGGACGCCCCGGAAACGACAGCTACGTGACCGACCTGCCCGTCGATCCGCATGTGGACTGGAACGCCTGGGAGCAAAGCTACGGCATCAACCTCAACCCGGAGCGCATCGAGGGCGAACCGGCGGTGATCGAGGCCGCGTTTGGCGAAGGGCAGGCGCTGCTGTCATACCTGCACTTCGAGACCCCTGGCGACACGGCCGGCCACCGGGTGCTCCTGAACATGCTCGGTTACCTGCGGGGCGCGCCGGCGGGCAGAGGAGCCGCTAATGAAGCGGCCCGCGAATCCGCTGTCGAAGCGGGCGCGACTGCGGGACGCGGACTCTGGCGCGCGCCGGCGGCTTCGGCTGCGGACGCCCCCGAAGCCGCGGCCGCCCCGATTCATCCGCAGGCAGATGCCGCGGCCCTGGCGGGCTCGCTCGCGGAAGCCGCCGCCCAGCTTCTGGAGTTCGGCCGGCGCAACTTCCTCTGGTTCCAGCGCAGCGACTGGCTGCTGCAGTGGCGCCGCGGCGTGCGCGGCATCGAGTACAGCACGCTTTACGCCATGCTCCGGCAGCTGGCGGAGCTGGCTGGAACTGCCGCTGCCCGGGGCCTGGATGAAGAAAAAATGGCGCGCCTGCAAAAACTGGTGCCGCCATTCTGCGAAGACGCCCGGCGGCTGCTGATGCTGGAGCGCCGCGCCCTGAGCCGGGGTCCTCTTGGTCCGTTGAAGACAGACGACCCGATGATCACCGAGCTGAGAGAGAAGCTGTTTTCCACTTCCCGCCGCTGCGGCGGCCTTTACCGGGAGATAGTCGACCTGGTGGACGAAATCCTGCTGCCGCTGCTTCGCAAGAAATAAGGCCACCGATGCCTGGCTGAAAAAAAGCGGCCCCGAAGGGCCGCCGCAAGTTCAGCTGATTTGATGCCCGCGTCCTACCAGGCAGCCGCGTTGCTCTCCTCGACCAGGTCGACAAAGCCCGAGTAGTCGATCTCCTTGACGCCGTCCACCAGCCGCTCGATGCCACGTAGCGCCACATCCTCCTTCAGGACGTAGACCTCGTGGCTGCTCATGATCTCCTTCATCCGCGCTTCGTGCGAGGAGCCGGCCAGAGCGGCGTAGATGCCATCCTCGTAAAGCAGGATCTGCGAACCGTCGGACGCATACCTGAGGCAATCCTCGAGGCTGTTGGACTCGAAAGGAGACTTGTTGATCATGTGAAGCATGGTCCTCCTTTGCTGTTTTCGTAAATTAAGCCGCCGCTGACGGCTGGCTTAAAACATCATGAAGTTGCGCTGCTCCGTCATCATCTGCTCGACCTTGCCGGCCTCGATGACCTCGGGCTGGATGATCAGATCCTCCAGCGTGAGGCCGCGCGACTCCAGCGAGGCGCCGTCGATGAATATCTTCTCGACGTCGTACACAGGCTCCAGCGCCTTGAAGGTCGGCGAGAAATCCTTGATGGCGGTGGCAGAGCTATCCATCCCCTTCTTGAGGGCGAGGACGCCGTCATCGATGAACAGGACGGTCAGGTCCTGCTCGTAAGCGGCGGTCATCACCACGTTCTCCAGCCCCTCATAAGCATAGATGCTGCCATACGGCGCTGTACGGAAAACAATCATTAGTTTTGCCGCACCTTCATTTTCCATTTCATCGTTCAAAGTCAGTCACCTCTTTCCTTAGGCCCTGAAAGTTACAAGCCGGTCAGCTTCGATCGCCAGATCGGTCAGCATGCCCAGGCCACCGATCTTGAAATTCTCCGCGACGATGTCCTCCACGATGCCGCGGCGCTTGGCGGCGGCGACGCAGACGATATACTCGATACCGTGCTCCTTTGAAAGCTCGGTCCAGCGCTCCTGGATATGACGGTCATCGCGTTGCACATCCATCAGTTTTGTGGCATTAAGCACGCCGTCCTGATAAAAGAAAACGCGCGTGATCTCGTGGCCCTTCGCGATAGCGGCCTTGGCAAAGTTGTAGGCGCTGTCGGTCGCTTCGTGCTGATAGGGGCCTTCGAGGACCAAAATTCCGAATTTCACAGTGTCTTCACTCCTTCCTGAAAAAATAATTTTG
>JAJYLK010000193.1 GCA_021787775.1 Actinomycetes bacterium
ATCGAAGCTGGCGGAGACCTCTTCCAGAGCCTCCCGGACCACGTTGGGATAATGCTCGCCGTCGATGAGCGCTACTGCCCGCTTCACGGCGCATCTCCCGGCGGGGAAGATTTCTGGTAGGCGAGTGTTGCCAGTGAGAACCTGATGATCTGGTCGGCGTCGTGGAACGGATACTTGCGCCAGATGGTGACGTCAGTCTCATCCACTTCGATGACGTTGTAGCAGGGCCGCACCTTGCCGCGCAGCCTCAGCGTGCAGACTGTGCCGGCGTTGACGGCGAAAATGTCCTCCAGGCGCCAGGCGTGCGGCACATGCTTGTGGCCGCTGAGAACGAGATTTACCCCACAATCCTGCAATACCTCAAGAGTATCACCGGCGTCGTAGACCATGTTGCGTTCACGCCCGGTGCCCGGCACCGGCAGCAGATGATGATGCAGCACGAACACGCGGAAATCCGCGGGGGCGGCGAACTGCTCGCGCAGCCAGTCGTAACGGTGGCGGCCGATGGTGCCGTAATCCAGGTCCGGTTCGGAGGAATCGACGCCGATTACGCTGATCCCCTCCTGGTGGCTGACGCTCTGACGCGAGCCAAACAGCTCTTCGAAGTGGACGTAACCGACGTTGCGGGCATCGTGGTTGCCGGGCACCACCAGGAGGTTGTCGCTCTGGATCTTGTCCAGGTAGCTCTTGGCCAGCAGATACTCCTGCTTGAAGCCTTCGTTGGTCAGGTCGCCGGTGACCACCACCAGGTTGGGCTTGAGCTCGTTGAGCTCGATGACGGCGCGGTCCATCAGGTTGGGCACGAAATATTGCGACCCGGCGTGCATATCGGAGATGTGCGCGATCACAAATGGTCTTTTTCGCGTGGTGCTGGAAATGGATTGTCCTGATTCAGACATTGCGGTTTCCGGATTCAATTTGTTCATGCTCCAGACTCAGACATCATCATTCAAGAGATTTCCGGGACCGATCGGAACCCGGACACAACCCGGCCCGGAGATCATCTGGCCGAAAACGTTCCGTTAGGGAGAGATGCCAGTTCATCGGCGCGCCGCAGCAAAAGTTTATGCCGGCGCCGTCATCTCCGGCGCGCCGGCTGCAAGGAAGCCGGCAAACAGGCGCTATTGTTTCTGGTTCCTCTCATGCACAAGTTTCAAACCCTTCAGCGTCAGCAGCGGATCGACGAGGTCGAGCGTCGCTGTCTGCGGCACCACCAGGCCGGCGAAGCCGCCGGTGGCTATCGTTGCCGCCTCCCCGCCCAGCTCGTTCTTCATCCGGCCAACCATGCCGTCCACCAGCCCGGCGAAACCCAGCACCAGGCCAGACCTGAGCGAGGCGGCCGTGGTCCTGCCGATCACCGCCTCCGGTTCGAACAGCTCCACACGGGCCAGCTGCGCCGCCCGCGCGGTCAACGCGTCCAGGGAGACCTCCAGGCCCGGCGCGATCGCGCCGCCCAGATACTCGCCCTCAGCAGAGATGGCGCAAAAGGTGGTCGCGGTGCCGAAGTCCACTACGACGCAGGGACCGCCGAGGATATCCAGCGCCGCCACCGCGTTGACGATCCGGTCGGCGCCCACCTCGCGCGGATTGTTGGTCAGGATTGGCAGGCCGGTCTTGATGCCAGGGCCGACGATCAGCGTTTCCGTCTCCAGATACCGGCGCGACAGCTGCCGGTACTGACCGGTAACCGGCGGCACCACGGACGAAACGATCATCTCACTGATGTCGGTCAGCGATCCGCCCCGCAGCGACAGCAGCGCCGCGTAGGCGGCGGCCAGCTGGTCGGCGGTAGCCCGGGGGTCGGTAGCCAGACGCCAGTGGTCTTCCAGACTCCCGTCCGCATAAAGTCCGGCAACCGTGTGCGTGTTGCCGACATCGATTGCGAGCAGAAAAGTCGTCATGTCGCCTCAGAATAGATTTGTGGAAAGTGCCGGAACGAACCGCGGCGGGGACTTATCCGTCCTGGCTGCCGGCGGCGGCAAGCTGTTCCAGCCCCTCGGCGCAGAAATTCAGGCTGTGCCAGCGGCAGCCGCTGCAAAGCCCGGCAAGATCGTCCGGACGCACGCCGGCCCTGACCCGCTCACGCAGTTCGAACCAGTCCGTGACCTCGCCCTGCTTCAGGCTTAAACGCGCCAGGACCCTGCGGTCCAGATCCTGGATGTTCTCACCAGGACGGGTACATACCCCGGCCCTCAAATGGGGGCAGGTCTGACAGATGTCGTCGGCGCCATCCACTATCTTCACCTGCGTGCCTTCATCGGCGCTCAGGCGGTCGACGATGCGAGCCAGGTTGATTACGAAGTCCGGTGAATATCCTTGTCCCCGAAAGCCGTGAATGCACAGAAGATGATGAGCTCTTAAACGAATGCCCCCCGTTTTCGATCACCCCATTCCACATGCCGGCGGTCTCTCATGCCGCTGGCGATCTCCAGAGCTGCGGAACCTGCAACAGACTCCTGCACAGAATTACTGCAACTATAATCTTTAGCGCATCGCCTGGCAAGAAATAATAACAGCCCTGGAGCAGGGCGGAGGACAGATTCATGCCGGTTACATGCGCCAGCCAGAGGACCCCGGGCAGATAGATGATGGCGCCGCCCGCGACAAAGGCCGGCGCGAGCCGGAGCGTCAACGGTAACCGCCGGGGCAGATGCTCCACCAGCAGGCCCGTGACAAACGCCGCCAGTACGTAGCCGATCAGGTAGCCGCCCGTCGGCCCGGCGAAGACCGAGGCGCCGGCCGAAAATTGGGCGAACACCGGTACGCCGGCCAGCCCCAGCAGCAGGTAGACGATCTGGCTGAGCGAGCCCAGCCATTTGCCCAGCAGCGCGCCAGCCATAATGGCGAACAGATTGGCCAGC
>JAJYLK010000194.1 GCA_021787775.1 Actinomycetes bacterium
CTACAAGCTCGGCGGGCCGACGCTGATGGGCCGGATGAGCGACGACGAGCTTTTTGACCTGTTTCATGGATACGGTTATGACGTCAGCCTCGTCGGCGGCGACGATCCGGCGCAGATGCACCCGCTGATGTGGCAGGCGCTGGACTGGGCGCACGCGGGCATCCGCCACATCCAGGAAGCGGCCCGCGCCGGCGGCAGCCCCGAGCGGCCGGCCTGGCCGATGATCATCCTGAGGACGCCGAAGGGCTGGACGGGGCCGCGCGTGGTCGACGGACTGCAGGTGGAAGGCACATTCCGTTCCCATCAGCTGCCCATTCCCGACCCGGCGGGTAACCCTGAGCATCTGCGCGAGCTGGAGAAGTGGCTGCGCAGCTACCATCCCGAGCGCCTGTTCGACGGCGGCGGCGCGCCGCTGGCTTCAACCACCGCTATCTGCCCGCCGGACGAGCTGAAGATGGGCCGCAACGAACACGCTAACGGCGGCCGGCTGCTCAAGCCGCTGGCGCTGCCGCCGCCCGACGACTATGCCGTTCACGTCAGCAGCCCCGGACAGACGCAGGCTGAAGCCACAAATGAGCTTTCAAAGTACCTGCGCGACGTCTTTCGCGCCAACGCCGAGCCGAACAACTTCCGCTTCTTCTGCCCGGACGAGATCACTTCCAACCGCATGGGACACATCTTCGAGGCGACACAGCGGGCGTTCGTCTGGCCGCTCGTTTCCAACGACGATCATCTGGCGCCGGACGGCAAGGTGATGGAGATCCTCAGCGAGCACACCTGCGAAGGCTGGCTGGAAGGCTACCTGCTGACCGGCCGCCACGGGCTGTTCGCCTGCTACGAGGCCTTCATCCCCATTATCGACTCCATGCTCAACCAGTACGCCAAGTGGCTGAAGGTCTGCCGGGAGATCCCCTGGCGGGCGCCGCTGGCTTCGCTCAATTACCTTTTGACATCACATGTCTGGCGGCAGGACCATAACGGCTTCACGCATCAGGTGCCCAGCTTCATCGACAATGTGGTCAACAAGAAGAGCTCGGTGTCGCGCATCTACCTGCCGCCGGACGCCAACTGTTTGCTGGCGGTCGCGGACCACTGCCTCCGCAGCCGCGATTATGTCAACCTGATCATCGCCTCCAAGCATCCGGCGCCGCAGTGGCTGGACATGGAGGCGGCCCGCGAGCACTGCGACCGCGGCGCTTCCGTCTGGGAGTGGGCCGGCCGCGGCGACGGCGAGCCGGACGTCATCCTCGCCTGCGCCGGCGACGTCCCCACGGAAGAGACGCTGGCCGCGGCCTGGCTGCTTGGGCGAGAGCTGCCGCAGCTGCGCTTCCGGGTGGTGAACATCGTCGACCTGTTCGCGATCATGTCGCACCGCGACCACCCGCACGGCCTGGACGATGATGATTTCCGCCGGCTGTTCACCGATGACAAGCCCGTGATCTTTGCCTTCCACGGTTATCCGCGCGTCATCCACGAGCTGCTCCACCACCGGCCGGAGCCGGCCAGATTCCATGTGCACGGATATATCGAGGAAGGCTACACGACAACGCCGTTCGACATGCTGGTGCTGAACCACATGAGCCGTTATCACCTGGCGACTGCGGCCGCCGAGCGGGCAAGCCGGCTCAGCTCGGTCGCCGGCGACGTCATCGACCTGTTCCAGGAGCGCCTGCGGGCGCACGCTTCATACATCAGGGAGAACGACCAGGATCTGCCGGAGGTGCGGGAATGGAAGTGGAGCGGCAGCTGACCGGGCCCCAAGGCTGGAGCTACTTTCTGGGTTGCGCCAGCTGCACGAGAAAATGGCAGCCGGTCTTTGTGGCGGGAGCATGACTTCGTCTCCATGGCAAAAATTGGCGCACCAACAGACGGGCAGAACTTCTGTCTGCACACTATTAAACCACTTCTTGAAAAAGCCGGGTTGTCACCTTAGGCAAGGTTTGGTTTTATGATCTTCGACACTCGTGTGCCTCTGGCTAGCCCCCTGGATTTGATACCACATGGAAAGTTACTATTTGTCGGTATCAACAGGAGGCAGCAAATGAAAGGGAAAAGATTCACCGAAGAGCAGGTCGTCCGCATCTGGCAACGCCAGTGAAGTCTGCCGGCGGGAGAACATCGCCTCGCAGACCGTCTACAACTGGCGGCGCAAATACGGCGGCATGCAGGTATCCGACGTCGCCCGCTTAAAGGCGCTGGAGAAAGAAAACGGCCAGCTGAAGAAGATCGTGGCCGACCTCACCCTCGACAACAGCATGCTCAAAGAGGTCGTAGCAAAAAAGTGGTAGGCCTGGCAGCGAAAAGAACAGCGGCCGAGCACCTGCAGAAGACTTTCGCGGTAAGCGAGCGAAGAGTCTGTCAGGTGATATCCATAAGCCGCTCCAGCAAGCGACGCTGTCCAGGCGCTCAAAAAGAAGCAGGGCTGGTAAAACGCATCTGGGAGCTTTCCGAGAAGTATCCGCGCTTCGGCTACCGCAAGATCTACTGGCGACTGGAAGGAGAAGGCGAGAAGGTCGGCAGGGAGCGAGTCAGGCTTATCCGCAAGCGCGAGGGGCTGAAGGTCGTAAAAAAACAGCGCCGCCGCCGGGCTATGGGCAAAAGCACCGGCGTTATCACCAAGGCCGAGTATCCGAACCACGTCTGGTGCTACGATTTCGTCTCGGATCAGTCCACAGACGGTAAGACGCTCAAATTCCTGACCGTCACCGATGAGTTCACCCGCCGTAGCCTGCGTATTTGCTGCGGTCGCGGGGTCACTTCCGGCGATGTTATCCGGATTCTGGATGAGCTGTTTGCGCTATATGGCGCGCCGGACTATATCCGCAGCGACAACGGCCCCGAGTTTATCGCCCTGGCTCTGC
>JAJYLK010000007.1 GCA_021787775.1 Actinomycetes bacterium
CCCGGCCGATCAGATCCGCCGCTACCCTGAAGGTGGCCGGCGAAGCCGACGAGTACTGGAAACGGCCGCTGTCCACGAGGATGCCCGTGTAAAGCGCCTCGGCGATCTCGGGCGTGATCTCGGAGCCGAGTTGTTCGAGGATGGAATACAGGATCTCGGCGGTGGAGCTGGCGCCGCCGACCACGAGGTTGATCTCGCCGAAACGCGTGTTATCTGCATGATGGTCGATGTTGATTATTCGTCGCGCTGCCGCAACCAGCTGGTCGTTGCCGACGCGCTCGGCGCTGCCGCAGTCGACGCACACCAGGGTGCGCGTCCCGGAATCCGCCGGTGGATCGCCGCGCATGACCTCTTCCAGGCCTTTGAGAAAGTGCCATTCGGGCGCTAACGGCTCGGTGGAAGACATGTACATCACCGAATCGGCACCCAGCTGGGTCAGGGAACGGTGCAGAGCGATCAGGCAGCCAACGGCATCGCCGTCGGCGTTGACATGGCAGGTGATAAGTACCCTGGATTCCCGCTTCAGGGCATCGGACACGGCTTTCAGGGCCTGATCGATGGATTGGGAAGCGGTCACCGGGCGTTACCGCAAAGCAACACTAACTGCTGGCCTCGCCAGGATTACGGGCCGGTTTGAGCGGATTTACCGACTTTAGCGGCTCGAGATAATTGCGGCCGTCCGCGAATTCCCGGGCTGATTTGAGGATGCGCCGCAAGTGGCTGAGAGTCAGCCGGCGGGTGGCCAGTCCCTTGAGCAGTGGCACGGCCCGCTGCACCAGTACGCCGGAATTAACATATGCCGCGCGGTAGAGGCTGGCGAATTCCTTGTAGAACTCAGCCGGATCCAGCTTGGTGGGCACTACCGAGTGGAGAAAGTCGTACAGCTCGTAATTCCTGGTGACGATCTTGCCCTCGATCTCCCTGAACAGGTCGGTCCCCGGCAGCGGCGTTAGCACGGTGAACTGGGGGACATTGACGCCGTGGCTAGTAACGTAGTTGCGCAGCCGCTCGAATTCCTTGTGGCCATAGTCCGGGTTGATGATGAAGGCGCCCGTGACCGAGATGCCGTTCTTGTGAATAATCTCCAGCGCCGCCTCGTTGGTGGCGACGCTGTTCTTCTTGTTTACCGCCTTGAGCTCTTCCTCGTCCAGGCTTTCAAAACCGATGAAAACGTGTGAAAGGCCGGCCTTTTGCCATTTGGAGATGATCTCGGGATGCTTGACGATGGTATCGCTGCGCGCCTGGAAAGAATATTGCTTCTTGATGCCGCGCGCCATGAGCAGATCCGCGATCGCGTCCGCGCGCTTGACGCTCATCAGGAAATTGTCATCGGTAATCAGGACAAACTTCTCTTTCAGCCGCGCCAGCTCCTCGACCACCCGTTCAGGGCTCTTGGCGCGGCAGCGTCCCTCGAAGAAGGTCCAGACACTGCAGAAATTGCAGCGGTGCGGGCAGCCGCGCGCGGTCTCGATAGCCGCCAGCGGCTTCCAGAAATTGAAGAAGTAGCGCCGCCGCCGCCTCTTCGGAACGAGGTTCCGGGCCGGAAACGGAAGATCATCCATGTTGTCAACAGAATTGCGCGCTCCGGTGGAGATCTGGCCGTCCGCGGTGTTGAGCATCAGTCCCGGGACGCCGTTCAGGTCGCCGCCGTCCTGCAGGGTATTGATCAGTTCGGGAGTGCCGAATTCGCCTTCGCCGATGACGATAGCGTCGATCGCTGCGCCGCTGAAGTCAGAAGGATTGAGTGAGGCATGCAGCCCGCCGATGAACACGAACGGGGCGCCGTTGTCCTTGGCGACCTGCGCGATTTTCTGCGTGCGGAAGACATCGATGGTGAATGAGCAGCTGATGCCGACAGCATCGGGGCGGAAATCGGCCAGCGCCTGTTCCAGGTCGCCGTCAACACGCATGTCATGGATGCGCACCTCGTGGTCCGGGACGAGCGCGCCGGCGACCATCTCCAGCCCGAGCGGCTCGACCAGGGCAACCTTGGTAAAGCCGGGCTTGCCAAATTGCGGTGGTTGTACCAGAAGAACTTTCATAGGTAAAAATTTCCCGATTTGATGTAAAACATCCTATTTGATTGGGTCAAAAAGTGCAATTCGGTATTTCGAGGCCCCGCGGGCGCCGAATGTCATGCTTTGGAATCGCAGCCATCGCAAAGAGTCTCCCTTCCAAAGCGGATGGTCCGGGCGCCGGACGGCCGGGACCGCGGCGGACCCCACAGGGACCTGTTACCTTTGTCAGGGGGAATCGAAACGCGGGGATGACCGCGGGAGTTACCGGCTGCCGGCAGTGGCGCTGGTCGCGGCGGGCGCAGTCTGCGCCGGCGGAGCCGCCTGCCTGACCCAGATGCCGCCGGAAGGATCGGTGATCTTGCCGTCACCAATCTTGCCGGTGACTGGCGGCTTCTGGAACTCGGCGTAAGCGGTAAGTGTCAGCGTACCGCCCGAGACCGCGAATTTGCCGGTGGTGTCAAGGCCGGGCTCTTTGAGATGATAGGTGCCGTCGGCCTTGAGCTCGATGAAGCTGCCGTCATTCCTGGAACTGCTGTAGTAGCCGGCGTAGTCGGCCGGATTGGCCTGGTTGGTACCGCCCGAGCCGCAGCCGGTCGTAGCCGCGAGCAGGCTGGCGATGAGGCCGAAAACGGCCAAAGGCAGGATTATCCTATGCAGGTTTCGCAGATCAATAATCATTTTCATCATTTCTCAGGCGCTGGCGGCGGGGATGGCGCCCCGAGAAGGATTCGAACCTTCGACCTACCGCTTAGGAGGCGGTCGCTCTCATCCTCTGAGCTATCGGGGCGGATGATCCGGTCACCGCACAGCGACATTCTAGAGGTTTTGCCGCCAAATCCGAAACGCGCCTGCATCAGCCCTCAAGCGCGCATAGCAGGATCTCTTCCACCATTTCATTGAAGCTCAGGCCCGCAGCCTGAGCCGCCATCGGCATCAGGCTGGTCTCCGTGAAACCGGGAATGGTGTTGATCTCCAGACACCAGAGGCTGCCCGCATCGTCGAGGATCAGATCGACGCGGCCGAAACCGGAGCAGTTCAGCGCGTTGAATGCCTTCAGCGAGATCTCGACGGCGCGCGCGGCGACATCTTCCGGGATCTCCGCCGGCACTACGTAGTCGGCTTTTCCCATCGTGTAACGCGACTCGAAATCGAAGAACTCCGTCTTGGGAATCGCCTCGACGATCGGCAGCGCCCGCGGTTCCCGGCCGATGATGCTGACCGCCAGCTCCCGCCCCTTGATGTATTTCTCCAGCAGCACCTTGTCGTCGAAGCTGAAGGCGGAGATCAGCGCCGCCGGCATCTCCTCGACGCTGTGGGCGAATCGCACGCCCAGCGCGGAGCCCTGGCCGGCGGGCTTGACGACGATCGGCAGGTCAAGCTCCCCGGTGATGATCGGCAGGGTGTCTACGGCGCCCAGCTCCTGGAAGGCGTCACGGCTGAAGGCGTAGAAATCCGGCGTCGGGATGCCGTCGGCGACAAAGATGTGTTTAGACAGCACCTTGTCCATGCACCGCAGCGAGGGCAGAACGTTCGAGCCGGTGTAGGGGATGCCGAGGATCTCCAGCAGCTCCTGCACCGTGCCGTCCTCGCCGCTCTTGCCATGCATGGCGATGAACGCCGCGTCCGGTTTCATCTCTTTCAGCCGCTTGACCATGCGCACATCGACATCGATGCCCTCGACCGTGTGGCCGAGCTCTTCCAGAGCCTTCTCCACCCGCGCTCCCGACTTTAGCGAGATGTTGCGCTCAAGCGAACGCCCTCCTTTGAGAACCGCCACTTTCTTGCTCATTTTGTTCCCCCATCGGTTAATTGATGAGTTACCTGTTTGTGACAGGAACTGCCGTGCTGCCGCGCCAGCGCCTCAGCTGCCCCGCAAGGCCTGGTACAGCTCCATCTGCTCGCGGATCACCTTGGCGAGTCGCTTGATGCCTTCTTCGATCATGGCCTCGGGGACGCCACAGAACGCCAGCCGCATATGGTTGGCGCCGCTGCCGTCCTCCCAGCCGCCGGAGCCGGGGACGAAGGCGACTTTTTCCTGCTCCAGCGCCAGCGCCAGCAGATCGGCGGCGTCAAGATATTCCGGCAGCGTCGCCCAGATGTAGAAGCCGCCGCGGGGCTGCGTCCAGCTGGCTTCTGGCGGGAAATACTTCTTAAGGGCGGCCTGCATGGCGTCGCGCCGGCGCCTGTATACTTCGATCACCGTCTCGACGTAATCGCGCCAGTGGGCCTCGTGGAAATATTCGTTCACGATCATCTGCGCCAGTGTGGACGGACACAGGTCCGCGGCCTGCTTGCCCAGGTTGAACTTGGCCAGCAGCGGTGCCGGCGCGGCGATCCATCCCAGACGGATGCCCGGCGAGAGGATCTTGGAAAAAGTGCTGAGGTAGATGACGTTGTCGTCGTTGTCGAGCGAGTAGAGCGTCGGCTGCGGCTCGCCCTCGAAGCGCAGCAGGCCGTAAGGGTTGTCCTCGACGATGATCAGCTCGTGCTCTCGCGCCAGCTCCACCAGCTGGCGCCGCCGCGCCAGACTCAGGGAGACGCCGGCCGGGTTGTGGAAATTCGGGATGACATAGATGAACTTCGGCTTGCGTCCTCGCTTGCGCTCTGCCTCCAGCACCTGGCGCAGCAGGTCTATACGGATGCCGTCGTCGTCCAGCGGCACCTGGATCACCTCGGCCTGGAAGCTGGAGAATGACGGGATGGCGCCGGGGTAGGTGGGCGCTTCGGCGATGATCAGGTCGCCGGGATCGATAAGCACCCGCGTCACCAGATCGATCGCCTGCTGCCCGCCGGTGGTGACGATGAGGTTCTCGATATCGACATGCGCACCCTCCGCGGCCATCACTTCGGCGATGTTGCGCCTGGTCTGGTCGAAGCCCTCCGTGGGCCCGTATTGCAACGCCGCCGCCGAGGACTTCATCGCCACCTCGTGCGTCACCTTTGCCAGGATTTTGGCGGGGAAGCTCTCGGTGCTGGGCAGGCCGCCGGCCAGACTGATGACATCGGGGCGCGCTATCACCGCCATCAGGTCGCGCATCACCGATGAGCGCATGTTGCCGGTGCGTTGCGCATAAAAATCTTCATACTTGTCAAGATCGATTTTCGTCATAAACCCAGATTCTAGTCTGGCCCGTTTCTTTAAGCAATAACGCGGGAATGGTACAATGCGGGCTTGTCCGGAATGAGTCAAGCTAACCAGGGAGGTTTTGATGCCGACTGCGTGGGCGATCGGGGCTGGGGCAGGGCTGGCCTCCATGGCCGGCGTGCGTTCTTTTATCCCCTTGGCGATCTACATGCTGTTTGCCAGGCTCGGATGGGTCTGGGGTTTTTCACTGGAGAATACGCCGATGGATTTCCTGCTGTCCAATGCCGCCGCTGTGGTGCTGCTGGTAGCGGTCGCGGCGCAGATCGCCATCACGCGGCTGCCGGCGATGGCCAGGATCGACCTGCTCCTGCGCATGCCGCTGGCAGTGCTGGTGGGAGCGCTGATCATGGCCGGCACGCTCGCCGGCGTGATCTCTTCCAGCTTGTACCTGGTGGGCCTGCCCGTGGGCGCGGTGCTGGCGCTTCTGGGTGCCTACGTCTATCAGGGCCTGGTCATGGCCGGAGGCGGCCGGGACCCGGGGCCGGCGCTGGACGTCTCCCTGATCATTGTTTCATCCCTGACGATGCTGGCGCCGCCGGCCGGCTACCTGGTCCTGCTCCTGGGGGTCTGGCTGGCGCTGAGGGTGCGCCGGCTGAAGCGGATGAAGTACAAGGGTCTACGGGTGCTGGCCTGAATCTCGGCCAGCCGCGGAGTTATTGGAAGCATCCCTTATGCCGATCAAGCGCGCACATCTCTACATCTCCGGCCGGGTCCAGGGAGTATTCTTCCGCGCCTGGGCGGCCGAGAGCGCGCAACGCCTGGGCCTGGGAGGATGGGTGCGCAACCTCGTGGACGGACGGGTGGAGGCGGTCTACGAAGGCGATCCGGCCAAAGTCGAGCGCATGATCGAGCTGAGCCGTGAAGGGCCGCCCCACGCACGCGTCGATACCGTTCAGGATGACTGCAGCGAGCCGCCGCAGGGGCTCGTTGCGTTCAAGGTCCGGGGCACCGCCTGAAAACCAGGGACACCCCTTTTTAATAATCCGGCAGCGAAAAAATTTGCAGGGTGTCCCGGGATTTTTCCCAGCACCCTGTCATCCGCGGTGCCGGTGGTCGTGCTTTTCCACGTGACTGTGCGGATGCGCGTGCTCAAGGCCGTCATGGCGGTGGGTGTGATAGTGCACCAGGTTGGCGCTGAGCAGCAGCTCCCGATCGGCCAGCACCTCCGCGGCCGGTCCCTCGCCGGCGAGCCGGTGATCTTCGCCCAGGACTAACGCCCGGCTGGCGATGTGGGTGACGATGCCCAGGTCCTGGGTGGCGGTGATTATGGTCTTGCCGGCGCGGTTGAGTTCTGCCATCATCCGGATCAGGAATTCCTCCGTTTTGGGATCGAGTCCCGCTGTGGGCTCGTCAAACAGCAGCACTTCCGGGTTGATAGCCAGCACCGCGGCCAGCGCCACCTTCTTTTTCTCGCCCCCGCTCAGGTGATATGGCGGCCGGTCCCGCAGATGTTCGAGGCCCAGGATATGCAGCGTGTCCTTGACGCGTTCTTCGATCTCAGCCTGGGGCAAGCCCAGATGCAGGGGCCCGAAAGCGATCTCCTCCCAGACGTTGGGCGAGAACAGCTGGGCCTCGGAGTTCTGGAACACGAAGCCGACGCGGCGGCGGAAACCCCGGGCGAAACCCTCGTCCTGAAGCGCAGTTTCGTCCAGCCTGCTGCCGAAGGACCTGATCTGGCCCCCGCTCGGGAAGATGAGGCCGTCCAGCAGCTTCAGCAGCGTCGATTTGCCGGAGCCGTTTGCTCCCAGCAGGGCCAGCTTCTCCCCCGCGTCCACCCTGAAGCTGATGCCGTCCAGGCCCGTGGCGTCCATGTAGCTGTAACGGACAGCCTCGACCTCGAATACCGGAGTTGGGCCGCGCTCAGCCAAGCAGGCGGTCACCACCCACGACCGCAACCGCCAGCAGCAACGCCGCCCCCAGCAGCAACAGGTCCTGCGTGCGCATGCGAAAGCGCCTCATGGTCATCGGCTCGCCGTTGAAGCCGCGGCTGACCATGGCCGCGTAAATCTCGTCGCTGAGCGTGCTGGACTTTCCCAGCAGCGTTCCCATGCTGCCGGCGGCGAAGCGCCGGTCGTCACGGGTGCTGCCGGCGCCGACCATGCGGCTGCGCCTGGCTGTGAACATGTCGCTTGCCAGGCTGAGGAGCAGGAAGATATAGCGATACGCCATCGACAGGATCAGCACGAAGACGCGCGGCACGTAAAAGATCCTGAGCGCCTTGAGCAGGTCGGACCAGCGCGTCGTCAGCGTCAGCAGCACCGCCAGCGACACCGACACCGCGACCCGAAGAATGAGGATGGCGGCGCCGGCGAGCCCCTGCCTGGTGATTGCCAGCGAGGTGCCAAGGGACCACGGACCCAGATGCACCTCGCGGCCGAAACTCCAGATGGTGATCAGCGGGTCGCCTGCTTTGACCACATTAAATATACTAGGTAAAACAATTACGCCGGTGAAGATGGGGATGAACAGCCAGACGCGCTTGACGAAGAACTTCAGCGACAGCTGCGAGGCGGCCGCCGCCGCCAGCGTCAGCGCGTATAGCGCCAGCAGCAGTGCCGGCGTCCGGATCAGCGCCGCCGCCAGCAGCAGCGCCAGCAAGCCGGCGCTCTTGGCACGCGGATCGGTGCGCTGCAGCAATCCCGGCCGCGCCGCGATCTGTTCGGAGAAGACGCTGGTCCTCAGCGCGCGCGCCATCCCCTGGATCGTCCGTTCCACCGCGCTGCGCTTGCGCCTGCGGCCGCTGGCGGCCGGAGCTTCAACTCCGGCAGCGGCGATCATCCACCGTGGCAGTGTCGGTTCTGATTCAATCACTTTTTTTTGTCCTGTGTATCAACCTGACCGCAAGGAAAGTCAGGCCGCCCGCTACGGCCAGGCCGATCGCGGCGGAAGCCATATACCCTGGCACCGAGGACCAGAAGCTGCCCCGGGCGCCGTAATGCGGCAGTATTCCACTCCAGAAGCCCGAAAACCTGTTCATCCCCTCAGGGATGAACCCGAAGCGCCGGCGGATGTCCTCGGGGCTCCACTCGCCCCAGGCCGTTGCCGTGGCCAGCAGACCCAGCGGCACGAAGATGAGCATCAGCAGCAACCCGATCAGCAACGGCCGCAGCCGCGGGCCGGCCGCCGCCGCGACCGCTTTCTCGCCCGCCAGCAGGCCGATGCGCGCCCGCTGCAGGTAAACGACAGCCAGGGCGGTCACCCCCGCCTCCACAAAGCCGATCACAGTCAGATGCACCAGCATCATCGCCGGGATCGTCTGCGAGAGGCCGTAAGGCGAGTACAGCGCCGTACCGTCGGCGGCGTGGAAGAGGCCGGGCTGGATGCCCACCTCGAGCGCGACCAGGAAAGCGGAAACATTGATGCCGGCGTATGCTCCGATGCCGGCGCCGATCCAGCGGCGCGTTCCCCCCGGGGGGGAGCCGGCTGAAATCAGTCGGTATACATAATAGCCGACTATTGGCAGGATGAAAGCCATGTTGAAGCAGTTGGCGCCGATGGCAAGGATGCCGCCGTCTCCAAAGAAGAGCGCCTGGATCACCAGCGCCACCGTCAGCGCGATCACCGCCGCCCACGGTCCCAGCGTCACCGCCACCAGCGTGCCGCCCACCGCGTGCGCTGAGGTTCCACCGGGCACGGGGATGTTGAACATCATGATGACGAAAGTGAACGCCGCCCCGATAGCCACCAGGGGCGCCTGCCGCTGCCGAAGCGTCCGCCTGACCTTGTAGCCGGCTGTGTACCAGACGGGCACCATCATCGCCCACAGGCCGCCCGCGGTCTGTGGGCTTATGTAGCCATCGGGTATGTGCATCCGCCGTCTCTTCCTCCGCTGCTGGCCTGCCCGCTAGTCCAGGTAGATTTTATGCTCGAGCAGTTTCAGCTCCCTGATCTTCGCCTGCAGCGTCTTTTGCTGGCCGAGGATGTCGGTGAGGGTGATGCTTTCGCCCTCGACGCTGATGACGGCGACGTCCTGCATCACCTCTTCCTCGTTGCCATCAGCGACAAGGTAAGCGTTCATTTCGCACATAAGATACTCCTTGTGCCGCGTTTTCGAGTCCTGCCCCAAGTTTAATTACCGCGACGCGGAAAAACCAATCGTGGGATCGCCCACAAAAGAGAGCGCCTGACGCATCCTGTTCCATTTACCAAGCGCCTGATCATCTTCACGGCTTAAGTTTTTGCCCTCCCTTCCGACTAAACGTAGGCGGGTTACAGGCAGTTTTCCGGAGGCGGCGCGTCGAGCGGGTAACGGGATTGCGGGAGGACGCATGCAGCAGCAAGGCGAATTGAAACCGGTACCAGACACCGCATTCTTCGCGGGGCGCAAGCGTGCGTCCTGGCTCGTCTACGCGATCGCATCGCTGGGCCTGCTGATCAATCTCATCTACTTCGGTTCGGAAGCGGCGACCATGGAGTTGGGCGAATTCTCCGCCCACCTGACCGGAAACCTGTTCGAACACGTGGTCATCCTGTCACAGGTCTTCATCTTTCCTGTGATCGCCTATCTGGCGCACCGGATTATCGTCGGCCGTCAGCTGGACGAATACTCGCGGCGCCTGGAGCTCGAAGTGGCGGCGCGCACCAGGGAGCTGGAAGATCTGAAGTCTTTCAGCGAGAACATCATGGCCAGCGTCAACGATCTCATCTTCGTCATCGGCACCGACGGCCGGTTCCAGTTTGTCAGTGGCAACAGCGAGAAGGTACTCGGCTACGGGCCGGAGCGGCTCATCGGCAGCCAGTTCATCGATCTTGCGGCGCCGGGAGCGGTGGCCGAGGCGCTCGGCAACTTCGAGCGCATCATGCGCGGCGAGGAGGTCCCTGCTTATGAGATCGAGATGACGGACGCCGCGGGAGAGCGCAAGTGCATCGAGGTCGTGAGCACTCCCTACTGGGAATCCGGGCGGGTGCTCGCCCAGGTCGGCGTCGCGCGCGACGCCAGCGAGCGCAAATGTCTGGAGCGGCAGGTGTTTGAGCGCAACCGCGAATTTGCCGCCCTGAACGCCGTCGCCAGCGCGGTCGGCCAGTCGCTGGATCTCGATCAGGTGCTACGGGCCGCGCTGGACCAGGTCGCGACGCTGTTCACGGCCCACCGCGCCTGCATGCATGTCGCCGATCCGGATACGGGCGAGCTGCGCCTGCGGGTCTGGAAGGGCGGCAGCGACGAGTTCATCCGTGGTATCAACCGGCTGAAACCGGGCGAGGGCCTGGTGGGGATGGCGGCCGAGCGCGGCGAGGCCATCGCCCAGAACCTGGACCAGGGATATCCTGCCCATACCGCCGAGCTGGTCGCCGGCGAGGGGCTGAAGTCGGTCGCCGCCATTCCCATGAAATCAAAAGGCAGGCTGATCGGCGTCATGGGTCTGGGCAGCGAACGCCCCGGCCGGTTTTCCCGCACCGATCTGGACCTGCTGGGATCGGTGGCCAGCCAGGTGGCCATGGCGGTGGAAAACGCGCTCCTGTTTGAAGACCTCAAGGGGAAGACGCAGCAGCTGGCCTCCCAGAACGAAGAGCTGGCCCGGACAACCAGCCGGATCAGCAAGCTCATCAAGGTAGCCGAGCATGAGAAGAGTTTTGCGGTCAGGTACGAGAATCCGCATCTGGCGGAATGCTGGGAGGTGAAACAGTGCTCGCAGGCCGGCTGTCCCTCTTACAGGTCGAGCAATCTGCGCTGCTGGCAGGTTGCCGGCACGCACTGCGGCGGCGAGGTGCAGGGCGTCTTCGCCCAGAAGCTGGGGAATTGCGAGCGCTGCGAGGTCTATCGGCTGGCGCGGGCCGACAGGCTTAATTCCATCGGTGAGGATTTCAATAACATGATGGCGATGCTGGAGCAGAAGGTGGAGGAACAGCGTCAGTTGCAGGAACAGCTGGTGCACTCGACCAAGCTGGCCGCCATCGGCGAGCTGGCGGCCAATATCGCCCACGAGATCAATAATCCGCTCACGGGCGTGCTTGGCTATGCGGCGCTGCTGAAGCAGGCAGCTCCGGCGGACGACCCGAATACAAAGAACCTGATGGTGATCGAGAATGAGACCCTGCGTGCCCGTGACATCGTCCGCAACCTGCTTGATTTCGCGCGTCAGGATAGTCTCAAGAAAACCAAGATGTCAATCAATGACGTGGTCAGCGATGCGCTCAGCCTGCTGCGCAAGCAGGCCGAGCTGTCAAACGTAGCCGTCAGCCTCGAGGTCGACGAAGCGCTGCCTCATGTCTGCGTGGATGCGAACCAGATAAAGCAGGTGTTCATCAATATCACCAACAACGCGCTTCATGCGATGCCCGGCGGCGGGCGCCTGGACATCGCCGTCAGGGCGGCCAAGCCTGACGGCCGCCGGCCGTTGGTGGAGGTCGTTTTCGCCGACACCGGAGACGGTATTGTGCCGGAGGAGCTCGGGCGTGTCTTCGATCCTTTCTTCACCACGAGAGACGCCGGCAAGGGCACGGGTCTGGGGTTGTCGGTATCGCAGCGGATCATCGAGGAGCACGGGGGAGTCATCGAGGTTGCCAGCCTGTCCGGGAGCGGCTCAACCTTCACGGTCAAGCTGCCGACAGCAAGTGTATCCACCGGCTTCAAAAGCGTTGCATAACTGACTTCAGGGGGAAAAGTGATCGACGAAAATGTGCTGGTTGTGGACGATGAGGAAGTCATCCGGGATGTTTGCGCGAAGATACTCGAGTCGGAAGGATTCCGTGTGACCACGGCTGCCAGCGGCAAGGAGGCGCTGCGCCTTGTCAGCGAGACAGTTTTCGATGCCGTCGTCACCGACATCATGATGCCTGACATGACCGGCCTGGAACTGCTGGAAGTGATCAAGAGCACGAACCTGGACGTGAGCACTGTGGTCATCACCGGCCTGGGGACTTTTGACATGGCGACACAGTCAGACAGGTTGGGCGCGCGTGAATTCGTGGTAAAACCGTTCACTCCCGACGAACTCAGCTGCGCGGTGCACAAGGCGCTGGCCAAACGGAAGCTGAAGACCGGCTAGTCGCTCGGGCGGAAGCGCAGCTTCCACACCATCAACATCGCCTCCAGCACGATCCGCCGCGACATCTTCGATTGCCCCAGTTCCCGGTCGGCGAATGTGATCGGTATCTCCCTGACGCGGAATCCCCGCCTGAGCGCCTTGTAAGTCAGCTCGATCTGAAACCCGTAGCCCTGTGACGACACCCGGTCCAGGTCCAGCGCTTCCAGCACCTCGCGCCGGAAGCATTTCAGCCCGCCCGTGAGATCGTTGATATTGACGCCCAGCATCCATTTGGCATAAAGACCGCCGCCGCGGCTGATCAGCCGCCGGCTCAGCCCCCAGTTCTCTACCCGGCCGCCGTCGGTATACCGCGAGCCGAGCACGAGGTCGGCCTCCTGGATGGCTTCCAGGAATGCGGGGATAGAGGCGGGGTCGTGCGAAAAGTCGCAGTCCATCTCGAAGATGTAATCGGTGCCGCTCCTGAGCGCTTCACGGAAACCGGCGATGTAGGCGGGGCCAATGCCCTGTTTCTCGGCGCGGTGGACCACGGACAGGTTCGGGTGGCGGCCGGCCAGCTCGTCAGCGATGTCGCCGGTGCCGTCGGGGGAGTTGTCATCGACGACCAGGATGTGGCCATCGAGGCTGTTGTTCTCAAAGACTTCCTGCAGCGCAGAGACAAAACGCTCCAGGTTCTCTCGCTCGTTATAGGTTGGGATGATTACGGTAAACATCGGTTTCGATCCATCGGTCGCGCCCCGGCGCCCCTAACAATTTAGCGGTTTTTGATCGCAAAAGCGAAATGGGAAGCGACGATGCTGCCGGCTTGGCCGCTGCATCCGCTTCCGTCGCTGATCGGCCCGGCCCATCCGGTTACGTCACCAGCCGGCGGAACATGCTGCGCACCGCCAGCTCCGTGAAGATCAGCGTTGTCGCCAGGGCGTAGGCCGCCTCCGGCAGCAGATGCCAGGAGTAACGGCTCAGCAGCAGGGCGCGGGTGATGTCGATGTAGCTCGTGAAGGGGATCGCCCAAGCGAACAGCTGCACCGGCTCGGGAAAGCGGGAGATGGGGAAGAAAGTGCCGCAGAGGAACTGCGCCGGCAGGACGAAGCCGGCGAAGTAGAAGCGGAAATACTCCATCTGGGCGATGCGGCTGGTGACCAGGATGGCGATGGCGGCGAAGTTGAACGCCGCCAGAAACATGATCACCGGCGCGAACACCGCCGTCCAGTGGTTGATGACGCCGATGGCCAGCAGCGCGGTCAGTACCAGCACCGAATTGACGAAGCCGCGCGTGGCGCCCCAGAGGATCTCCGCCAGGCTCACCTCGCCGGCGCTGACGGGCGTAGAGATCATCCCCTCGAAGGTGTTCTGGATCTTCATCCGGAAGAAGGAACCATAGGTGCACTCGAAGGTCGCCTGCATGATGGCGGCGCTGCCGAGGATGCCGGCGGCGACGAACTTTACGTAAGGGACGCCCTCGATGTCGGAGATGTATGAGCCCAGCCCCAGCCCGAAGACGAAGATGAAGAGCATCGGCTCCACCAGAGCCGGGATGATATTGAACTTCAGCAGCGCAACATAAACCTGCGCATTACGCAACCAGACGCGCAGGAAGGCCGGCGTTATTGAGAGCAGCCCCTCGTTCATGCCCGGATCTCCCGGCCGGTCAGCTTCATGAAGACGTCCTCCAGCGAAGCCGGCCTGAGCACCCGCTCCACGCCAGGCCAGGCGCTCAGCAGCTCGTCGAAATCTGTCGCCGCGCCCGAATAAAAATAAAGATTCTGGCCGCTGTCCTGATGGCTCAGGTGCGGGAACTGCCGCAGGATCCGGCGCCGGAGCTCGCCGCCGGCGCGCAGCTCCAGCACGAAAGCAGGCACGTGCTTGCGGATCAGCTCCGGAGGGCTCCCCTCATCGATACGCCGCGCTTCATCCATGATGATGATGTCATCGCAGA
>JAJYLK010000195.1:0-600 GCA_021787775.1 Actinomycetes bacterium
CGGCTCCCTTTTTTGGGCGGAGGCTAAATTTAGACCGGGACACGATCAAGACCGATCATGTCCCCCTGGGCATGTGGTAGGGGGACACGATCAAGACCGATCATGTCCCCCTGACATAATATGACGGGGAGGAAAGTCCGGACACCATAGAGCAGGGTGCTGGGTAACGCCCAGTCGGGGAAACCCGCAGGCAAGTGCCACAGAAAGCAAACCGCCTGCTCGGCGGCGCGGGAAAAATCCTGTTGGACCGGGGACACGAAGGATGCTTCGCATCCATCATGTCCCCAGGGAATTATTTTCCGCGGCGCTGGCGGGTAAGGGTGAAAGGGTGCGGTAAGAGCGCACCGGAGGCGTGGTGACACGTCTGCCAGGTAAACCCCACCCGGTGCAAGGCCAAATAGGAGGGCGCGATCGGGTTGCTCGCCCGGCCCTCGGGTAGGCTGCTTGAGGAGCGCGGCAACGCGCTCCCTAGATGGATGGTCGCATAAAACAGAATCCGGCTTACGGGCCTGCTGCCCTTGGCTCCTTCGGGAGCCTTTGGCGTTTCAGGAGTGTTTCGCGCGATTTCCGGGCACCGTCTTTACCGCTTCGCTGTTTTTG
>JAJYLK010000195.1:610-2843 GCA_021787775.1 Actinomycetes bacterium
GTCCGGCGGAGGCATCTCTTACCGCCTGCATTCGGGGCTGCGCGGGAAAGGCAACGAGGCATACAGGAGGGGTCTTGGCAGAAAAAGATGACCGTATCAACAACGAGACCGAAGATACAAAGAGTGGGAGCAGGCGCGCGGGCAGGCGCAGAAGCTGGTACAGGAATCCCTATCTGCTCGTAGGGCTGGCCGCATTTCTGATCGTCATCGCCGCGGGTGGCGTACTGGCTGTAAAACTGCGCGGTTCTACCGGCGGTGACGCGCAGGCGGCAGTCACGACTGGTGGCACCGGCACCACTTCGGACAATATCGTCGATTCCCCTTTCTCCTCAACCAGTCAGCAGATCGCCGCGATGTCGGTGGAGGAGAAAGTCGGCCAGATGATGATGGTCGGTTTCAGCGGCAAGAGCGTCGATGATTCCCTCCAGAAGCTGATTACAGCCGATCATGTCGGCAATGTCGTCATCGGCGGCGGCAACGTCGATTCGGACCAGCAGGTAGCGGCACTGGCCGCGTCGCTGCAGCAGCTGGCCGTTTCCGTCAACCAGCCCGCCAGGCTGATGATCGCCGCCGCGCAGGAAGGCGGCAAGACGCGCCTGTTCCAGGATATCGGTCCAAACTATTCCGAGCCGTTCATCGGCAACATGCGGGGCGGCGCCGGCGCGATCGCGTCGCAGCAGACCGCGTCGGAGGCGGCGCGCCAGCTGAAGCAGATCGGCATCAACACCAACCTGACGCCGGATGCGGACGTCACCATCGGCTGGGAATCCATCATCGATACGCGCAGCTACGATAATGACCCCCAGGTCGTGGCTGAGCTGGCCGGCGCCGCGGTAAAGGGATACAACGATGCCACTACCATTTCATGCACCAAGTATTTCCCGGGACTGGGATCGGCTGAGACCAGTCCGGAAAAGGAACTGCCGGTGATCCACTCCGACCGCGCCACGATCGACAACCAGGATCTGCCCCCCTTCAAGGAAGCGATCAAGGACGGCGCGCCGATGATCATGGTGGCTGACGTCGCCTATCCGGCGCTGGATCCGGCCAGGACGCCGGCTTCGCTGTCGCGGCCGATCATGACGGATCTACTGCGTGGCCAGCTCGGATTTCAGGGCGTAATCATTACCGATGACCTGGGGATGGACGCCATCAGCCAGAACCCGGGCGACGCCGCCGTGGCGGCCATCGCCGCCGGCGCCGACATCGTCACCTTCGCCGATGCGCCGGACAAGCAGCAGCAGGCTTACGACGCTATTGTCGCCGCGGTCAAGTCCGGCAAGCTGAGCGAGGACCAGATCAACAAGTCGGTCGAGCGGATTCTGGACATGAAGAAAAAGTACCGGCTGGAACGGCCGGAGGCATCAGCCGGCATAAACACGGGAACGAGCACCAGCGGCCAGTGAGCGGCAGCGGCCGTTGTTACCAAGGGTTCCCATTATTGTCAAAGTAAGTGACACGGCCGCCTGATTTGCGGATGGTGTAGACCGTTCCCCTGGAGTCGCTGGCAGTGGCGCTGATCTGGTAACCGCCGGCGTTCCCGCTGATGACGCTTACCCGCGGGCTCAGCCGGGGATCGGCACTCTTGAGCTGTGCCGCGGTGGCGGGATACGCTCCGTGCGCGGTGAAGTACGATTCCTCTCCCATTTGGGCATTCCTGAGCAGCGTCTGGGCCGCCAGCTGTGCAGCTGCATCGTCTGTGCCGAAGGTGGAAGTTGCGGCGGCGGGCGTAGTCGTCTGCGTCTGCTGGCCGCCGCTACTGCCGCAGCCCGCGGGCAGGAACGCTGCGACCGCGACCGCAGTCATCGCCAGCGCCGGCAGGTATCTTGCTTTCATTTAATAAAACTCCGGGATTTGTTATATGACGATACGTTCCGGCTTTACGGATTATTTCGCCGGCGCCGGGCCGGAGCCCTGTCCGGCGGGGGTTGTGAGCGCCTCCGCGCCGTACTGGTCGCAACCGGCGGCGCGTGGAGCCTTGCAGGCGCCCGTCGAACCGCCGCTGACCGGGCCGGCTGGCGGCGATCCTTCAACCGGCGGCAGGCCGGCGCCCGCCTCCAGGCCGCTGCCCCCCTTCAGGGAAACCGCCGGCGGGCCGGCTTTGAAGCCGGGGATGCCGATGTCCGGCGGACCGCCGCTTAAAGAGAGCACAAGATCGAAGTTGCGAATGACGTCATACCAGGAAATGCTGGTAACGAACATGTTGCCGGAACTGTTGCCGGCGCTGTCAGAA
>JAJYLK010000196.1 GCA_021787775.1 Actinomycetes bacterium
TGCGCGCATGCTATCAGATATCGGCGTATTGACAATCGAGGAATTCGGTGAGATCGAGATGGGCCTGGGCCAGATCATGGCTGAGATCGCCCAGGGACAGTTCGATTTCCAGCTGGCCGACGAAGACATCCACACCGCCGTCGAGAAACGGCTGATCGAGATCGCCGGCGACGTGGGCAAGAAGCTGCACACCGCCCGCAGCCGCAACGATCAGGTGGCCACCGGTCTGGCGCTTTTCGTCCGCGACCAGGCACGGCAGCACTTCAGCGACCTAGTGCTGCTGCAGGAGGCGCTGCTGGAGCAGGCCGAGGCCGCCGGTGAGGCGGTATTACCCGGATACACGCACCTGCAGCGGGCGCAGCCGGTACTGCTGGCCCACCATCTACTGGCATATTTCGAGATGTTCGGCCGCGACTGCGGCCGCTTTCTGCGCGTGATCGAGGCCACGGCGGCGATGCCGCTGGGCGCCGGTGCGCTGGCAGGTGTCAACTATCCTGTCAAGCGGGAGCAGGTGGCGTCCGAACTCGGCTTCGCCCACCCTGGCGCCAACTCCATCGACGACGTCTCCAACCGCGACTTCGCCCTGGACTATCTGGCCGCAGCCGCCAGCATGAGCATGCACCTGTCGCGGCTGGCAGCGGAACTGATCCTGTGGTCGAGCCAGGAGTTCGGCTTCGTGGAGATCGCGGATGAGTTCACCTCGGGCTCCAGCATCATGCCGCAGAAGAAAAATCCGGACGCGTGTGAGTTGATGCGGGCCAAGGCCGCCAGGCTGGCCGCCAATCACCAGGGGCTGATCTCGCTGATGGCGGGGCTGCCGCTGGCGTATAATAAGGATATGCAGGAAGACAAAATCTACGTGTTCGACACCACCGACACCCTGCTGCTTGTCATTCCGGTGGCGGCCGAGATGACCCGTTCGCTGAAGTTCGACGCCGCGCGTATGCGTCAAGCCGCCGAAGCGAGCTTCGCGCTGGCCACGGACGTCGCCGATTACCTGGTCTCCCGGGGCGTCGCTTTCCGCGACGCGCACCGCATCGTCGGCCGGCTGGTGAAAAAATGCATCGGCAAGAACCGGCTGCTCAAGGACCTGAGCATGGCGGAGCTGCAGGCAGAGTCGCCCCACTTCGACCAGGGCTACTTCGAGGCCGTTGACCTGGAGGCGGCACTGGCGCGCAAGCAGAGTTATGGCGGCACGGCTCCAGAGCGCGTGAGGGCTCAGCTCGCAGCGGCCGCCGCGAGGCTGACCGGCCTGCTGCAGGCAGCGGAGGAACTGCGGGAGGCATAGACGTTGGCAAGCAAGTCCCAGGTCCTGCCCGAGTCCTTTTATGCCCGTGACGTCCGTCAGGTGGCGCGGGAACTTATTGGCTGCAAACTCCTGCATGAAGGGGTTGGCGGCATTATTGTCGAAACCGAAGCTTACAGCCGCGACGATCCGGCTTGTCATGCCAGCCGGGGCATGACGGCGCGCAACCGCGTGATGTTTGGTCCGCCCGGAAGGGCGTATGTATACTTCACCTACGGGATGCACCACCTGCTCAATATCGTTTCCGAGGAGGAAGGCAGCCCCGCGGGGGTCCTCATCAGGGCGCTGGAGCCGACGGACGGCATCGAGGCGATGCTGGCCCGCCGCGCGCCGGTGCGGCAGATCCCGCAGTTGTGCAATGGCCCCGGCAAGCTGGCAGCGTCGCTGGGTGTGGACCTGTCACATTACGGGATACCGGTTTTTCGCGGCAGCCTCAAGGTATGCCGGCCGCAGGCCGATTGGCAGGAACCGGCAATAGTATCGACGCCGAGGATCGGGATCAGCGTCGGGACCAGGCGAGAATGGCGGTACTGTGCCGCGGACAGTGGATTTCTGTCGCGGAAACTGACGCGAAAGGAGCGGGCGCATGAAATTGCAGGAAATTTACGAGCTGGCGGTCGGGTTGGGCATAAAAGCCGACCCGCGCGGCAAGCGCGAGGTAGAGCGGCTGCTGAAGAAGCAGAAAGAGGCGTATGACAAGCTGGAGGGCGACGACCGGGAGGATTTCGACGCCGACCGGCTGACCAATCCTTTCGCCGACACACGCATCCTCAACGGCGATCCCAAAACCGAGGTGGGTTCTATCCTGGCCGGCGTCGACATGGAGGCGCAGGAGATGCTCCTGGCCGACCGCCTGCGTGAGCGCGGGATGAAGATCGACCTGGTGATGTCGCATCATCCCGAGGGCAAGAGCCTGGCGGCGCTGGCGGATGTCATGGGCGTGCAGGCCGACATCTGGCATGCTGAAGGCGTTCCCATCAATATCGGCGAGGCAGTGCTGGAGGGACGTCAGGGCGAGGTCATGCGCAGCCTGCTGCCGCTCAACCACCAGCGTCCGGTTGATACCGCGCGCCTGCTTGAGATGCCTTTCATGTGTGTGCACACGCCATGCGACAACCTCGTCAACGGTTTTCTGCAGAAGCGTTTCGACCGCAAGGGCGATGGCTTGACTCTCGATGACATCGTCAAGGAACTGAAGAGCATCCCTGAGTATCGCAGCGCCGCGCGCGGGAACGCGGGCCCGACGATTGTGGCCGGCAGCAAGCACCGGCGCGCCGGCAAGATCCTGGTGGACATGACCGGCGGCACCGGCGGTCCCGCTGAGGCGATCTCCAAGCTGGCCGACGCGGGCGTGGGAACTCTGGTCGGCATGCACATCAGCGAGAAGAACCGGGAGGAAGCGGAAAAGAGCAAGCTCAACGTGGTCATCGCCGGCCACGACGCCAGCGACTCCATCGGCATCAACCTGTTCGTGGACGAGCTGGAGAAGAAAGGCGTGGAGGTCATCCCCTGCTCCGGTTTCA
>JAJYLK010000197.1 GCA_021787775.1 Actinomycetes bacterium
GAAGAAAAGCGGCTTACTCCGGCAGGAACGAAGTATTTCAGGGTTGCCGGAGCGCTGGCTCCCTGGGCAATATCACCGAGTGAGACTGGAACAGATGTTGAGAGATAGACTCCGTTGGTGGCAGTAGCGCCGGTAATCTGGGACTGATAAGCGGTGCCGGGGCCGTTGTCCTTCACGCTGTAATCAATTGAAAGCAGGCGGTTTTGGTAATCCTGGGCAATAAATTTAACATCACGTGGTCTGGTTTATCTGGCTGATTAAAAATGTGATTTAGATCGCGGTTGAATCAAGCAGAAAGGCTTGTGCAAAGAAACAGGAGGCAACAACAAAGAGGGCAAACAAAAAACGGCGCTTAGCGCCGCCTGAAAGATAGTCAGACCTTGAAATTGTGGACGCGCTCATAACTCCTCCTGGGGATAAACATGGCCTAGTCTCGCAAAAACCGCAAAGCCAGACCAAACAGAATTATGAAACGGCAATCCTACCAAGCTTTCATTTGCCAAGGTGGAAGTTATCACAGGGATAGTTTCCAGTCAATGTGGAGAAATAATTTATATTTCCTTAATGACGACGGAGGGCAAAGGGCAGCAGCCCTTGACTGAGCCGTCGGGCTCTAGAGATGAGACGCCACTTGGCTTCTGCTCTGAGTATTAGTACGATAATTATGCGTATCTGACCATCGCCTCGACGGCGGCCAGCGCTTTGAGGCGCATGTCCTCCGGCAGGCGGATCTCGTATCGCTCTTCCCTGAGCGTCTGGATCGCCTTCGGCAGCGTGGTCATCTTCATATTCGGGCAGATGGCTTTCTTCGTCGGCGAGTAGAAACGCTTGCCGGGATTCTCCTTTTGCAGCCGGTGATTGAGGCCCATCTCGGTGGCGACGATGAACTCGCTGGCCTCCGATTCGCTGGCAAAGCGGATCATCCCCGAAGTGCTCCTGAGCGCGTCGGCCATCTCCTGCACCTCTGGCAAACACTCCGGATGCGCCAGAACGACGGCCCCGGGGTGCTCACGTCTGGCCGCAGCGATCACCTCGGCGGTGATGTACTCGTGCGTGGGGCAGAACCCATCCCACTTGATCAGCTGGCGGCCGGTCTCTTTCTCGACGTAGAGCGCCAGGTTGCGGTCGGGGATGAAGATAATCTCCCTGCCCGCGGGAATGTTCGCCACCACCTGGGCGGCGTTGGCGCTGGTGCAGCAGATGTCAGTCTCGGCCTTGACCGCGGCCGAGGTGTTGACATATGCGACTACCAGCGCACCGGGATGTCCGGCCTTGAGCTTGCGCACGTCCTCCGCGGTGATCATGTCCGCCATCGGACAGCCGGCCCGTTCCTCAGCGATCAGCACCTTCTTGTCCGGCGAGAGGATGTGCGCCGTCTCCGCCATGAAATGCACGCCGCAGAAGAGGATGATTTCAGCATCGGTGGCGGCGGCGGTGCGCGACAGCTCCAGCGAGTCGCCGGTGAAGTCGGCGGCGTCCTGGACCTCCGGCCGCTGGTAGTTGTGCGCGATCACGATCGCGTTCTTCTCGCGCGCCAGTTCTCTTAGTTCTTCCTGCGTGGAGGAGTAATCCACCATCTGATTGCCGCTCCTTTTCAAAGGAATCAAGTCGTGCGGGGAAGATGACCCCCCGTAATGCTCAATAATATTATAGCCGCGCTCAGCGCCCGGCTTGCGCCTCAGCCGGGCATCAGGCCCGCAATTCAGCTGAGCGCCTGCCCCTCATCCGCCAGATCCAGCGGCCCCTGTTCCTCGACGGCATGCTCGTCGCAGAGAGACGCCGCCGCTTCGGCGACAGTCCTGCCGCCGGGCAGCCGCGCTTCCGGCGCGATCTCGGTCAGCGGCCGCAGCACAAAGGCGCGCTCCAGCATGCGCGGATGCGGCAGCGTCAGCTCCGCCTCCACCAGTTCCACCTGCTCATATAACAGGATGTCAATGTCGATCGTGCGCGGCCCGTGCGGCACGCCGCGGTCGGCGCCGCCAAGCTCCTCCTCAACCCGCTGGCAGGCATCGAGCAGCACCCGCGGAGACAGGTCTGTTTCCAGCTCGACCGCAAGGTTGAGGAAATCCGGCTGCTCGATCTCGCCCACGGCTTCGGTCAGGTAGACCGAGGATAACCTGGTGACGCCGATCAACGGGTGCGCATTGAGCAACCCGATCGCCTGCACGAGATAGGCGCGGCAGTTGCCGAGGTTGCACCCGAGGGAGAGGTAAGCCTTCGCCATCAGGCCCGCGTCCGCTTGATCATTACCGCTACCTGTCCGACCGGATGCGGCAGCGGCGGCGAAGCCTTGGCAACACGCACCTTCACCCGGTCAACCGCGGGAAAGCGCGTCAGGACCGCATCGGCCACCACGGCAGCCAGCCGCTCCAGCAGGTTGTACGAACCGGCGGCCGCCGTCTCGACGACGCATTCGCAGACAGCGGCATAGTCGACCGTGTCGGCGACGTCGTCGGTCTCGGACGCGGCGCTGCGCTTCAGCGAGAGGCCGATATCGAAGAGGAACCGCTGGCCCAGCTGCTTTTCCCCGGGCAGCAGCCCGTGGTGGGCGAAAACCTCCAGCCCCTTGATCGTGATCCTCAGCGGATGCCCCTTGCCCACCGTTCCGCCTTCCTTACCGGATGCCATTTCCTATACCCTCTCTTTCATCGTCTGCCCCGGAAAACCCTTATTTGTGCCTGCCCCTCAAAAACCCTCATTCGCCCATCCCGTCCCGGATCGCCGCCGCCACTTTCAGCGCCTGGAAATTCTCGGCCACGTCATGCACGCGGAAAACCGCCGCGCCGTTCATCAGCGCGACAACGTTGGCGCTTACAGTACCCGGCAG
>JAJYLK010000198.1 GCA_021787775.1 Actinomycetes bacterium
TGCTATTATTCGCCCTTGCGTGCTGATTCTATCCACGAAAACCCGCGGGAGCATTGATTGGCAAATATCAAGCAGCAACGTAAACGCGTCAAGATCGCCAGGCGTGAGCGTCTGGAGAATCTCAGATACAAGTCACGGATCAAGACCATGTTCCGTTCACTGTCTGTCGCTGCCCGGGATGACGAGGAAAAGGCCCGGCAGATCGGCCTGGAACTGATCTCGCTCATCGACCGCGCCGCCAGCCGCGGCGTGATCCACGCCAACAATGCGTCACGCAAAAAATCGCAGGTGACCGCCCTCGTCAAGCTGGAAGAAGGCGCCTCCCTGCCGGCCGGTCCCGCCACCAGGGAGCCGAAGGACGGCAAGAGCAAGGCCGACAGCCGCTCCGGGCGCGCCGCCGCCAAGCAGGAGAAGAAACAGGCCGCCAAGGAGAAGCGGGCCTCCCGGGCCGCCGCCGAAGCCGCCGCCGCCAAGGCCAAGCCGAAAGAGGAGCCGGCTGCCGCTGAGGCCAAGCCGGCGCCGAAAGCCGAAGCCGAGCCTGAAGAGACGGCCGCCGAGGAAACTGCTATTGAAGAAGCCACGGAGCCGGAAGCCGCCGCGGAAGAACCCGCGGCCGAGGCGGCACCGGCGGAAGACGACGCCAGCCCCGCGGAATAACCCCGCCACGCAGCAACTTCCCTATCTGGTAAGAGAAAGTCCGCGCGCCCGGTGCGTGCGTCTGAAATTCACCCTGGAAGACGGCCTGGTGGTCGTCGTTCCCCGCGGCTTCGATTTAAACCGCATCCCGCCGATCATCGACCATGAACGCAGCTGGATCGACCGTGCCCGAGGCGGCATCGAACAGCAACGCCGGCAGCGGGCGCGCCAGGCGCCACCGGCGATGCCCGCCGTAGTAACGCTGCGGTCGATCGGCGAGGAGGTGGATCTCCGTTACGGTGCGACCGGCCGCCGCCCCGTTGCCCGCCAGAAAGGCAGCGAGCTGCTTGTCACCGCCAGCGGCCGGCTGGAAACGATCGCCGCCCTCATGGCCTGGACCCGGCGCAAATCGCGGGCGCGGCTGGTCCCCTGGCTCAGGCAGCTGAGCGACGAACTGGAGCTGCCATTCGGCCAGGCGGCAGTCAGAGCGCAGCGCACCCGCTGGGCCAGCTGCTCGCCGAAAGCAACGATCAGCATCAATGTCAAGATGCTCTTCCTGCCGGCGCTGCTGGTGGAATACGTCTTCGTGCACGAACTCTGCCACACGCTGGAGCTGAACCACTCCTCCCGTTTCTGGCGCCAGGTCGCCCGCCGCGAGCCGGATTACCGCCGGCTTGACCGCGAACTGCGGCAGGCATGGCGTTACGTCCCCTGGTGGATGTGCAAAGCCGGCAGCGGCGAGCTGAACGAGAGCCACTACCGCGCCGGCTAGCCGGCGGCGAGCCACGCGGATGACGCTACGGCTTGCCGAGGTCCGCCAGCACCCGGCTGCCACGCTCGAGCGCTTCACCAAGATCCTGCCTGTCTGTCAATACGGGCGCAAACAGGTCGCCGTGGCGCGCCAGCCGTTCGGGCATACTGCCGATGTGGAAATCCGCCGGGCGCAGTCCCGGCCTCAGCTCTGCCCACTTCAGCGGCGCCGACACCGGCGCCCCCGGCCGTGCCCGCGGCGAATAGACCGAGGCCAGCGTCTTGCCCCGGACGTTCTGCATGTAATCGAGATAAAGCTTGCCGGCGCGCTTTTTTACCGCCGGCTCCAGGGTGACGAGGTCCGGCCGCTCTTCCCGTCCCAGCATGGCGACGATCTCGGCGAAGCGGCGGCACTGGGAGTAAGAATAGCGCGGCGCGACCGGCACAAAGACGTGGATACCGGTGGCGCCGGATGTCTTGGGATAGCCCCGCAGCCCGAAGCGGTCAAGCTGCTTTTTGACCAGAAGCGCTACTTCTATGCAACCATCGTAATCCTCGGGATCGGACGGGTCCAGGTCGAGCGCGATGATGTCGGGCCTGTCCAGACGGGGCAGCGCCGACAGCCACGGGTTCTGCGAGATACAGCCCAGGTTGGCCAGGTAAAGCAATGTCGGCAACCCGTCGCAGACGATATAATTGACCGCCTCACCAGTTTCGTGATGGCGCAGCCGCTCGGTATGGATCCAGCCAGGCGTCTCCGCGGCCGCGTTCTTCTGGAAAAAGAAATCGCTGCCGGCGCCGCCGGGATAGCGTTTCAGGCTCAGCGGCCGGCCGGCCAGGTGCGGCAGGATGAACTCTGAGAGGCGGAAGTAATGATTGATCAGATCGCGCTTGGCATAGCCCGCGTCCGGCCAGAATGGCTTGTCCAGATGAGAGAGCTGCAGCCGGCGCCCGCCGATCTCCACTACCTGTCCACCGCCGGCCAGCGGCGGCAGATCCGGCAGCAGCCGCGGCGCGCCGGCGTCAGACGGCGATGCCTTGCTTTTCCCGGACGACATCGCGCGGCCGCTTGTCATGCCGCAGGCCGAGGAAAACCGGCTGGCGCAGGACCCCTTCCCGCGTCCATTCACCGAATTTGACCTGCGCTATCAATAGTGGTTTTAACCAGTGGGCCCGCCCGTTTGCCGGCGGTGCCGCCGCGAACCGAGGCTCGGGGACTTCGAGCGGCCGCATCAGCGTATGCAGCCGCGCCAGGTCTTCCTCGGAGAAACCGGTGCCGACATGGCCCGCGTACATCAGCCTGCTGCCGGCATAATATCCCAGCAGCAGGGCGCCGAAATGGGAACGGCCGCCGCGTGGCTCGGTGTAGCCGCCGATGACGAACTCCTGTTCGTGGACGGCCTTGATCTTCAGCCAATCACGC
>JAJYLK010000199.1 GCA_021787775.1 Actinomycetes bacterium
AGGAGGCGCTGGAGCACATCGGCAAGCAGACGACGGTCGAGGACACGCTCAAGGTGGCCCGCACCTGCAACCGGCTGGGCATCATCGCGCGGTTCACGACCATGTTCGGCTTTCCCGGCCAGCCGCAAAAGGACATTGAGGCGACGCTGAAGATGATCGAGGGGATCAAGGCGGTCAACCCTGACTTCGAGGTCCATGGCTTCTTTTTCGCGCCCTATCCCGGAGCGCCGATGTATGATGAGGCCGTGCGGCTGGGGTTCATGCCGCCGCCGCACACCGAGGCCTGGGCCGACTTTGACCTGACCGAGCTGCACACGCCCTGGGTGGATCCGGTCTACAAGGAAAAAGTTGACATGATTATCGACTTCTATATGCCCTTCGCCTCGCCGGGGCCGGAGCTGAAAGAGAAGATGAGCGCCGGCGGCGCCAAGGCGCTTGCCTACAGGGGCATGCATGAGCTTGCCTCCTGGCGTGTGAAGAAGCGCGAGTTCCGGGCGCCGCTGGAATGGCGCCTGAAGCGCTGGCGGCAAGGAAAATAAAACGATAAGGGGACGTTCCTTTCCTAACTTTCCTAATTTCACTTTGATGATTAATTAATAATCAGGAAATTTAGGAAAGGAACGTCCCCGGAACTCGAAATTGAGAATTTGCCGAAATGGATGAGACTTTCATGGATTCCTTTAATGCGGAAGACCCATCAATCAGGAACGTTAGGAAAGGAACGTCCCCGGGGCTGCCAGATTTCGCTGGCGCGGAGCTTGCGATCGACTGCGCCGTTTGTGGCGCCGCCGTGTTGCGGCCGGTATGGACCGTCAGGGATACGCTGCTGAACTCCCCCGGCGAGTTCCGGATCGTGCGCTGTCCCGAGTGCGGCACGCTGCGGATGTCGCCGCGGCCGCCGTTCGAGGAACGCCGCGCCGCTTTTTCCGACCTCTATCCCCTGTTCGACTGGGCGCTGGGCCGCAAGTGGGCCGAGCCGGAGGAGCGCATCGCCCGCTTTGCGCCGCAGATCGCCGAGATCACCCGCCGCCACCGTCTCGGCCGCCTGCTGGACATCGGTTGCGGTGACGGATATTTCATGCTGGGAATGAAACAGCAAGGCTGGGACGTGCGCGGCATCGAGCTCAACGAGAAGGTGGCCGCCTTTGCCCGCGATACCCTCGGCCTCGATGTAGCCGGCGGCGCCGAACACGAAGTCGATTGGGATGGCGCCTATGAATGTATCACCCTGTTTGGCGTCATCGAGGATGTCGACGATCCCAACTCCCTGCTCAGGCGTTGCCACGAGCATCTGGCGCCCGGCGGCCTGCTGGTGGTGCAGACCCACAATATCGAGTCGTGGGAGGCAAAGCGTTTCGGTCCCAGCTGGTTCAATGTCGAAGCGCCCCGCCACGTCTGGCATTTCGCGCCGGCGACGCTGAGACGGTTGATAGAGAACAATCACTTCAAACAGGATGATTTGCTACACTATGGCGCGGCATATGTGACCGAGCGCAGCATCGAGATCCGGCGGGGCAGGGTTTTCCCGTCTTCGGCGCTGGACCGCCTGACGCGCAAACTGGTGGTGGTTCCGGCGGCGCGCATCCTGCCGCGGCTGGGTCAGGGAATCATGATCGAGGCGTACTGCCACGCAGCCCGCGCGCAGCAGGAGGCGCCGGCCGGCACAGGTGAAACGCGATGAAATTTCTCTTATTCTTTCCGCTCACTAACAAGGACAACAAGCACAAGACAAGTCCACCACTCAGCCTGCTGGCGCTGGCGGCGCCGCTGATGGCCGCCGGTGTCGAGGTGGAGGTGGTCGACGCGCGCATCGAACCGGATTACCGCGCCAGGGTGCTGGCCGGCATGGAGGACGCCGACCTGCTGGGAGTCAGCTCGATGACTGGCTACCAGATCGCCGACGGCCTGGAAGTATCCGCCGCGGTCAAGCGCGCTTTTCCGGATAAACCCGTCGTCTGGGGCGGCTACCATCCTTCGCTGCTGGCGGAGCAGACGGTCTTGGACCCCAACATCGACCTGGTCGTCCGCGGCCAGGGCGAGCAGACGATGCTGGAGCTGGCCCAACACCTCGACGGCAGGCGCTCAATTGATGATATAGCCGGTCTGTCATATAAACATGACGGCGAAGTCATCCATAACGCCGACCGCAAGGTGACCGACATCAACGAGTTTCCGGCGATGCCGTATGATCTGGTTGACATCGAGCGCTACATGGACTTCAATCGCCGCTTTCATGGCGACATCCGCCGGGGCCTGAGTTATGTCTCCAGCTTCGGCTGCCCGCATGCCTGCGGTTTCTGCTCCAATCCCGAGGCCTACGGCCGCAAGTGGAAAGGGCTGGCGGCGGAGCGGGTGGTCTCGGAGGTGCTCGGCCTGGTGCAGCGCCACAACCTCGACCGCGTCTACTTCGATGACAACAACTTTTTCGCCTCCAAACGGCGCGTGCGCGAGATCTGCCAGGGTTTTCTGGATGCGCCGCGGCGTTTCGAGTGGTTCGCCACCATCCGGCCGGCGCAGGTGCTCGCCTTCAGCGACGACGACCTGAAGCTGATCCGCGACAGCGGCTGCACCAAATTCATGATGGGGGCGGAGTCCGGCGACGACTCGGTGCTGAAACTGATCAATAAGGGCAACGAAGCCCGGGATGTGCTGGAAGCGACGCGCCGCTGCCGTGACCACCAGATCCAGCCTTCCTACGTCTTCATCCTCGGCTTTCCCACCGAGAGCTGGCAGCAGATGCAGACGACGCTGGATTTCATGAAGCAGCTGAAGGAGATCTACGCCGACACGCGCACGACGA
>JAJYLK010000200.1 GCA_021787775.1 Actinomycetes bacterium
GGTAACTGCCGAGTTTCCCAGCAATTTCTTGGTATCCAACAGAACGTCATTGCCGGACTTGACTCCAGGCGAACCTGCCAAGTTTTCAGCGCCGATGCTAAAGTTTGGATTAAAATCAACTGGAGCACCCACTGGACTTTCGGATGCAAATAAAAAGACCAGGTTCTTGAAGTCCTGCGCGTTCAGCGCACTCTGCATGTTCTTGTCATTGCCAGCAATAATATTCCCTGCTTTTTGCATCAGCGCCATTCTGTCATTCTCGTTCATGACGCTCCAGGTCGCAGGTATCTTTACTTTAAGATTGAAAAAATCATTCGTGTAAACGCCGGCTTCATATTTTCCAAAATTGATAACATTTTGTTGACTCGTGGCCGCCGAGTTCGCTGAATTACCACAACCTGTGACCACCAGGGCTGACAAGAAAAAAACAGCTGCTGCGATTGCGATGATATATTTCAAAATCCGGCTAACCACCATTCCTCCTTCTGTTCAAATCATTTGAAACCTTCGTTTTATCTGATGACGCTACAAGTCGGTGACAACCCGGATCATCCCGTGATACTTCGTCGACTTGCCGGCCTTGACCGTGACGCCGTCAAGACCTTCGAACGGCACCGCATCGGCGGTGATCTGCCGGCCGGCGATCGAGACTCCCCCCTGCCGGATGCGGCGGCGCGCCTCCGAGCGGGTGAGTCCGAACCAGCGCTCCAACAACTTCGGCAGGAAGACGCTGCCGTCTTCGCTGTCGGCGGCGGTCAGGCCGCAGGCTATCAGCTCGGCGCCGGCGGTGAGTTTCTTGTCGCGGAAGAGTTCGTTGAAATGGAGCTCCGCCGCGGCACCGGCATCTTCGCCGTGGAAGCGCGCCGCCAGCTCGCGCGCCAGCGCCGCCTTTTGATCCCGGGGATGAAGAGTGCCATTATCGATGCCGCGCGCGATGGCTTCGATCTCCTGGGGCGAACGCGAGGTCAGCAGCCTGAAGTAAGTGAGCATGGCGCTGTCGGGGATGCTCATCACCTTGCCGAAAATCTCGTCGGATGGCTCGGTGACGCCGATGTAGTTGCCCACCGACTTGCTCATCCGCTCGACGCCGTCGGTGCCGGGCAGAATCTCGTTCGTCAGCACGATCTGGGCCGGCTTGCCATAGTATTCCTGCACGGCGCGGCCCATCAGCATGTTGAACTTCTGGTCGGTGCCGCCCAGTTCGACGTCCGCGTCAATCGCGACGGAGTCGTAGCCCTGCAGCAGCGGATAGAGAAACTCCAGCATCGAGATCGGCTGGCCGGCGTTGTAGCGCTTTTCAAAATCGTCGCGTTCGAGCATGCGGGCCACGGTCGTGGCCGACATCAGCCGGAAGATGTCATCCAGCTGCAGCGGCGCCAGCCACTCGCTGTTGCGGCGCACCTCCAGCTTTTCCGGGTCCTGGTCGAGCACTTTCCAGGCCTGCTCCTGATAGGTTTTGGCGTTGGCCTCGATGGTCTCGGCCGACAGCTGCGGCCGCGTCTTTGAAACGCCGCTGGGATCGCCGATGCGGGCCGTGTAGTCGCCGATGATGAGCACGGCGCGGTGACCGGCGTCCTGGAACTGGCGCAGCTTGGTGAGCACCACCGTATGGCCCAGGTGGATGTCCGGCGCCGTCGGGTCCACGCCCAGCTTGACTCGCAGCTGGCGGCCGCCGGCAGCGGCCTCTTCCAGCATTCTGTCGAGACCGCCATGGGGCAGGATCTCGACGCAGCCCTTGTTGAGCGTGGCGATTGTGTTGACGTCGATCATCATGACGATGCCAATGATACCAGATAAGGCCGGTTTCATCGGCCCGGAAGGAGTTCGGCGAGCGGCAGGTCCGGCGCTCTATTTGCGCAGGACGAGCAGGGCGCCGCCGCCGTTGGCGGGCGGTGCCGTGTGGAACCGCATCAGCAGAGGCGCCAGCAGCGGCGAGAGGTGCCAGATCACCCGGTTGCGGATGCCACCGGCGAGGGGCAGCGGCCGGTACGCTACTTTCTTACCAAAAGAAAACTGGTCATCAAAATATATCAGCTCGGCCACACCCAGGCCGCTGGCGGCGACCAGCCGCGAGTGGATGGCGTCGCTGTCGTAGCGGCGCTGATAGCCGAACTGACTCTCGCCTTCGTAGAACACTGGCGAATAAGGCACGGTGATGATCACGGAGCCGCCGGGTTTCAGCACCCTGGCAAATTCGGCGACCGCCTTCGTGTCGGCGTCGCCGGTGAGATATTCCAGGCTGGAAACCGCGGAGACGCGGTCGAAGCTGCCATCCTCGAACGGCAGATCGCCGGCGCCGGCGATCCGGACCTCGATATTGCTCAGATCGAGCTTGGGAATGAAATCCTCGAGGTAGCCGAGCGATGCTTCATTCGCGTCGACCACCGTGAAGCTGGCGTTGGTGTGACGCGCGGCCAGGTAAAGCGCGAAGATGCTGTAGTCGCCGCCGCCGACGTCGAGCACGCGGTCACCGGCCTGGATCTGCAGCCGCGTCGACGCCAGCGAATACTCGATCGACCGCGAGTAGTCCACCCCGCGAAAAAACGGCCCGGGTCCCAGCCGGGCCTGAAAGATGTAGTAATCGAGTGAAAGTTCCAGCTGTCGAATCATGTTTGCCACAATCCTGCGGTGAGCCCACTTCCTATTTCTTCTTTACCCGGCTGACGCGGATGAAACCGGAGCAGGGGATGACCTCCACGCCTTTCTTCTCCAGCTCGTCCACGAACAGGTTGATGCCGATGGAGTCGCTGGCGTCGTGGCCGGCGATGACCACGTTGAGCTTGCTCTTTTCCGCTTC
>JAJYLK010000201.1 GCA_021787775.1 Actinomycetes bacterium
CCACCGCCAGCTGGTCCATCCTGTTCAGACGGCTTGCCTTGACTATCCCTGCCAGAGCCGACGCTACCGCCAGCGGACTGCCGACCGCGGAGGCCGCCCTGCGGTCAGCCGCGATCTCGAGGCTGGAGCGCATCATCTTGAGCGCCATTCTCGGACCGGGCAGATAAAAAAGAGTCAGCGACACCGCTTTGGCGGTGGCCACGATCAGATTGTCGCGTCCGCGGCGGTGGGCATCCTCGTGCTCCACTACCGCAATCAGATCCGCTCCTGGCAGTGAGTCGACCATTCCCCGGGAGATCACGATTCGCGGACGCAGCAGCCCCACGGTCGCGGCCAGGGGATCCATGGAGGCGATCAGGCATGCCCGCTCAGCCCACGGCTTGCCGCTGATGGCCGGCAGAGCCGCGCAGTGGCGCGCTCCCTTACGGCACCGGCTTTTCTGGCGATGGCTGACACGCAAAAGCCGCGTGCCGCCTCCCAGGAGGAAGGCCAGCTGCAACAGGAAGACAACGGTCAGGAACGCAGCCAGCAGATAATTGAGCCGGCTGGCGGCCAGAAAGCCGTGTCCGAGCGCGAAGATGCCGCCGCAGGCGTTCCCCATGGCTGCCAGCGCCGATCCGGACAGGAACCGCAGCAGCACCAGCGCCAGGATCACAGCGGTGGAGACGCCGGCAGCAATAATCGATGAGAGATAAAAATAGGCCGATGCCCGCGGAGCGATGCGTCCCCCGAGCCAGTGCTTGATCACCCAGGGACTTGAAAGGATCAGCAGGTAGGAAAGTGCTAGGGTGAGGTAACCGATGGTTTTGCGTTTCCCTTCTTGGCTTCGATCAACCGGATGAGCTCGTCCAGCTTGGCTTCGTCCTCGGAACCCACCGTTTCGATGAAGTTGGACAGCACCGGCTCCCCGAATCCCCCCAGCAGGCCACGCATCACCGTACTGATGGTATCGGAGCAGAATTCGTCACGGGTCTGGACCGGCGCGTAAAGGAAGGCGCGGCCGAGTTGCTCCCTCTTGAGCAGGCCTTTCTCCGCCAGGCGGCTCATGACGGTCATCACTGTGGTGTAAGCGATGGTACGCTTTTTGGCGATCCGCTCATGTACGTCGCGAACGCTGGCGGGGCTTTCCTGCCAGAGCTGTTCCATGATATCGGCTTCCAGATCGCCCAGTACCTGCCGGATCCCCTTTTGCTGGGTCCTCAGGTTTACCAGGCGGCTGATTTTTTTGCGTGGCGATGCCATGCGCCAATTTTACTACTGTGCGTAGTGAAAAACCAGTATCCTGGGATCAAAGGGCGGGGGAGAGGCGCAATCATGCTTCTGTCGCGGCTGGTTCGGCGGCAGCCCGCGCCGCAGCCGCTTTCTTCACGCCCGACATCGTCAGCAGAAAACCCGCGAACATCACCACGATCCCGGCCGCCTGCCCGATCGACTGCAGCTCATAACGGCCCAGGTTCGAGAGCGAGCTCCCTCCGGCAACGATCAGAGTGCCGGCTGCGATGAGGATGTTTGCCAGCGGCAGCCGGCGGAAGACGGCGGAGTAGATGGCGCCGCCCACCAGTATCAAGGTGCCGATGCTGCTGACCGCGATGGCGAGCACTGTCAGGATCGCCGGCTTCTGGATCGCCTTCCAGCCTGGCTCGGCGCCGGCGGCGAGCGCCGTCCGGTCCATGCCGGCCCTGGCCAGCATGATGGCCGAAACCGCGGTGATGACGAGCATCACTGCCAGCCAAGCGCGCGCTACACGCCGCGGCGCCGGCAGGTAAAGCGTTCCCAGGCCCAGGAAGCCGACCACGACCGTGGCGCCACAGAGGTAGTAGACCTTGGAGATAAAAGGTGTCCAGCCACTGATGCTTCCCAGAAAATCGCAGGCCGAGGCCACAGCGAAGATAAACAGCGCCGCCGCCCATGCCAGATGTGCGGGATGGCGCCGGACGCTATACTGGAAAAGCACGATGCCGGAAAAGAGAGCGCTGATCAGGGCAGCAGCCAGCGGGAAAATCCACATCATCTTCCTCCTATGGAAATATTTGCCGGTGAACCTTTTTGATACAGCGGTCCATGATTACTTCCAGGCCGCCGTTACGCGCGATCGCCGCCGCCTCCTCGCTGATGATGCCTTCCTGGAGCCACAGCATGCGGGCGCCGATCCGGACCGCCGCCCGGGCGATCCCGGGGCAGGCCTCGGGCCGGCGGAAAACATCGACGATGTCTACCGGCTGGGGAATCTCCGCCAGCGAAACATAGCATTTCCTCCCCAGGATCTCGTTGACTTTGGGCCGCACCGGGATGACTTCAAAACCATGTTCGATCAGGTACGCCGCCACCTGATTGCTCGGCCGCGCCGGATTGGGGGAGGCGCCGACGACGGCAACCGCCGGATTGCCTGAGAGAACAGATTTCAGCAGCTCTTTGTCGTAATCCATCGCGAGCATAACATTATCAGAAAACCCGGTACCGCAAACTGGAAACAGGCAAGCGAAACCTGTTAGAATACTCTGGCTAAAGTCAGGCACGGGTGAACCCGGCGCCTGATTTTGCGTGCAGGTTTCACTGGATTTTAGCTTTTCCAGGTTCGATCAGGATGCGCCGCAGCGGCAAAGCCGCCCCGCCGCGGACGCCAAACCAGGAGCGGTATCATAAAACTCGAGAGAAAGGATCTCGGTTTGTCTGCTGTCACCATGAAAGAACTGCTTGAGTCCGGAGTCCACTTCGGACACCAGACCCGCCGCTGGAATCCCCGGATGAAGCCCTACATCTTCACCGAGCGCGGCGGCATCTACATCATTGACCTCC
>JAJYLK010000202.1 GCA_021787775.1 Actinomycetes bacterium
ACGTCCGCGGTTATTTCGGCGACGGATCATCGCTCGGCGTTTCGATCGAGTACTCGGTGGAGGAGAGTCCGCTGGGGACCGCGGGCAGCGTGCGCAACGCCGCCGAGCATCTGGACGAGACTTTCATCGTCATCAGCGGCGACGCGCTCACCGACTTCGACCTCACCGGCATCATCGACTTCCACCACAGCAAGGGATCGCTGATTACCATCGCTCTGAAATCCGTCGAAAATCCACTCGAGTTCGGCGTCGTCATCGTCGATGAAGACCGGCGCATCAAGCAGTTCCTGGAGAAGCCCAGCTGGGGCCAGGTCTTCAGCGATTACGTCAACACCGGCATCTACGTTCTGGAGCCGGAGATCTTCGATTACATCCCCGAGCAGACCAAGTATGACTTCAGCCAGCAGCTGTTCCCGGAGATGCTCGAGCGCGGCAAGCCCATGTTCGGCTTCCCCTGCGAAGGCTACTGGCAGGACATCGGCAACATCAACCAGTACCTCCGCGCCAACCATGATGCCCTCGACGGCAAAGTGAAGGTCAACATCCCCGGCATCAGGCTTAAGGAGAACATCTATATCGGCGAGAAGCTCAACCTCGACAGCCTGGACAATATCCGCGGCCCGGCGCTGATCGGCAATTACGCCAAGGTGGACTCCGGCGCCAAAATCCAGCCCTATTCCATTTTCGGCAACAATGTCGTCATCAAGGACAACGCCGAGACAGACCACTGCGTGGTCGACTCCAATACCTACATCGGCTCCGGCGCCAAGGTCAGCGGCTCGCTGATAGGCAAGAACTGCGAGATCAAGCCGAACGCGACCGTGCATGCCAACGCCGCCATCGGCGATGAATGCAGCATCGGCGCCCACAGCATGATCGCCAGCAACGTCAAGATCTATCCGTTCAAGGTGATCGAAGCCGGAGCCCACGTCTTCAGCAGCATCATCTGGGAATGGCGGGCGCTAAGCACCCTGTTCGGCCGCGACGGCGTCTCCGGCCTGGTCAACGTCGATATCACCACCGAGCTGGCGCTCAAGCTCGGCATGGCGTACGGCACGGTGCTGGACAAGGGAGTGCAGGTGACCTGCAGCCGCGACGAGCACCCGGCGTCGCGGATGATAAAGCGCGCGATCATCGCCGGACTGACCTCCACAGGCGTCAACGTGCGCGACCTGCGGGTGACACCGGCGGCTGTCAATCGCTTCGGGCTCAAGAGCGGCAGCGCCGCCGGGGGCATCCATGTGCGGGTGTCGGCGTGGCATCCGGAGGTGATGCAGATCCTTTTCTTCGAGCCCCCCGGCAGTCCCGTCTCCCACGTCACCGAGCGCGAGATCGAAAAATATTACAACCAGCATAACTACCGCCGCGCCTTTTATACCGAGATCGGCCAGCTGGTCTATCCGGCCCGTTCTGCCGAGGAGTACGTCCAGGGGCTGCTGTCCTCGTGGGACACCGAGAAAATCCGCGCCCGGCGCTTCCGCTTCCTGCTCGACTATAGCTACAGCTCGGCTTCCCTGATCGCCAGCCGCCTGCTATCGAAGCTGGGCGCCGAGATCATTGCCATGAACACTTTCCTGGATGAGGAAAAGACCTCCAGCGCCGCCTCACGCTTCGAGACCGATTCCAGCCGGATGCAGAAGCTGGTGCTGTCCGCCGGCGCCGACATGGGCATCACCATCGACAACGCTGCCGAGAAGATCTACTTGGTGGATGAGCTGGGCAACCAGATCCCGCCCGAGAAAACCCTGTTCCTGCTGTTGAAGCTGATTGCCGGCTCAGAGGTGAAGGGCAAGATCGCCGTACCGCTGCCGGTTTCCCGGCTGGTGGAAGCACTGGTGGAGGGCACCGGCTGCGAGATCCTGCGGACGAAGGCGTCCGCCGCGGCTCTGACCGAGGCCGCCGTCAGCCCCGGCGTCATCTTCGCCGGCGCTGTGAACGGTGACTACATCTTCCCCGACTTTCTGCCCGCGGAGGATGCGCTGATGAGCATGGGCAAGGTCCTGGAACTGCTGGCGCTGTCTGACAAGCCGCTCTCGGAGCTGGTGGCCGAGATCCCGGAAACGACCCTGCTGCACGAGACCAGGAGCTGCCCGTGGTCGCTCAAGGGCGCGGCCATGCGGGAGATCTCCGAGAGCGTCCTGGATGAGGAGAAGGTCGACCGTCTCGACGGCGTCAAGGTGTTCTTCGACGAGGGCTGGGTGCAGATCCTGCCTTCGCCGGACGAGCCGCTGTTCGAGATATACGCGGAAGGCAACACCATCGACGACTCGCGTGAGCTGCTGGAGCGCTTTGCGGCCAAGCTTGACGAGGTTATGGCGCGGCACGAGCAGGAAGTCTGAGCGGTTGCGCGGGATCGATGCTGCCTGGGGGAACTGGGGCGTCAGCGGGATGGACCCGGCGCCATCTTCTCGGCGCCGGCCTCGGTACGGGCGATAACCTGCTTGGTGACGTTTCTGAGCGTTTCGAACACTCCCTCGCCGGTGAGCGCGCAGGATTCCACCGCCGGCGAGCCGGTCTGGTTGAGCAGCTCGTTGAGGTCGTTGACCGGGAAGACGTTGGTGAGGTCGCGCTTGTTGAACTGCACCACCAGGGCGAGGTCCAGCGGGCTGTCGCCCTGGTCGGCGAGGTTGTCCCACATGTTGAGGTAGGCTTCGATGTTCTCGTCGAGGCGTTCCAGCTGCGAATCGACCACGAAGACGATGCCGTCAACCCCCTGGATGACCAGCTTGCGGCTGGCATTGTACTGCGGCTGGCCCGGCACCGTGTAAAGGTGGAAACGCGTC
>JAJYLK010000203.1 GCA_021787775.1 Actinomycetes bacterium
GATCAGCCTGAGCGTCTGCCTGTACTTGGCGCGCGGCTTTTTTGAGAGCAGCAGCAGCAGCTTCGCCGCCGGCACTTTGCGCTTGATCTCAGGCATGGCTTTGAGGAGATATTCGACTCCCTTGACCACGCCCGGCCGGCCGGTGTAGGTGCAGAGGAAGGTGGAGTCATCGAGCCCCAGCAGCCGGCGGACCCGTTCGCGGCCGTCCGGGTCCGCCTCCGGGTCGAACAGGCCGTAGTCGATGCCCGGATAGGCCAGAAAGGCCTTGCCGGCCGGGACGCGGGCTGACTCCAGCAGTCTGCCGCGGGTATACTCCGAGATGCAGCTGTAAGCATCGTAAGGGAAGGCCAGCACTGCTTTTTCGAACAGGAGGAAGCCGGCTGCCGCCAGCGGGTTGAGACCGATGCGCAGCCACAGGCCTCCCAGGACCTCGAATGGATACAGCACCACCGGTTTTCGATGGCGGCGGGCGGCTAGCCAGGCGGCGATGGCGCCGTTGTAAGTGCCCACCTGGACGAGGTCGCAGCCGACGGCGACGCGGCTGATGGCCGGATATGCCAGGAATGTGAACCAGTAGCGGTCCCCGAGCCGCGGCACCGTAACCCGGTGGATCTCGACTCCGGCGATGGTCTCACGCGCCGGGGTCCGGGGCAGGCGCGAGGTGACGACGTGACATTCGTGGCCGCGCGCCGCCAGCCCCTCCGCCAGGTGCCGCATCAGCACCTCGGCGCCGCCGACGTGTGGATGGTAGTACTCGTAAACCAGGCAGATCTTCATGCCCGGCATCGCCCCGCCGCCTCAATCGGCACGCTGCATCCGTTTCCGCGAACGCACCACCAGGAGCGCCAGCAGCACCTTTACCATGTAGTAAACCGAAGTTAAGCTGGTGATCGACGAGCGGCCGCCGCCGCGGCTGCGCATGCGCACGGGGATCTCCTCGACGCGCAGCCCGGCCATGTGCGTGCTGAGCAGCGCCTCCACCTCCGGGAAGTCACGCGGGTATTCATCGGCAAAAAGCTCGATCAGCTGCCGGTTGACGGCACGGAATCCCGAGGTGGCGTCCGTCAGCGGCTGGCGCAGCATCAGCGAGAGCACACGGGAGAAAAAGGCTGTGCCCAGGCGGCGCCCCAGGGGACCCTTGTAGCCGCTGTCCTTCAGATAGCGGGAGCCGAGCACGATGTCGCAGCGCCCCGCCTGGATCGGCTCCAGCAGCATCGGGATGAAGCTGGCGTCATGCTGGCCGTCGCCGTCAGTCTGGACGGCGATGTCGTAGCCCTCACGGGCGGCGAACTTGAAGCCGGTCTGCATGGCGCCGCCGATGCCGACGTTGAAAGGCAGCCGGAGCAGCTCCACCCCCTCGCTGAGGGCGATCGCGCCGGTGGCGTCTCCGGAACCGTCGTCGATGACGACGATGCCGGCCTCCACCGCGCACCGGATATCGGCGATGACGCCGGCGACGTTGTCAGCCTCGTTGCGCGCCGGGACGATCACCAGCACCCGTGACCCTGCTGCCCCCCGATGCCCGTCAGGCCGGCTCATCGTCCGCCTCTGCGGCGCTGGTGGCATCACCGCCGGAGCCTTCCCGCTGGCGCAGGTCACGCTCCAGCAGGGCCACTTTCTGGGCCAGGAACTTGCTTTGATCGGTGAGGCGTGAAACCAGCATCGAGAAATGCAGCGCCAGGCCGAAGAGGAAAAGCAGGGCCAGCAGGAACAGCGCATTCGAGGGCACGGAGATGCCCAGCGCATTGGAGATGTTGCCCAGCAGCGGCTCCCAGACCGCCAGCAGCATGATGACGGCGGCGATCAGGAACCACATGAGCGAATACTGCTCTTTCAGCTTTTTCTTTCGCACGAGCTGAAAGATCGCCAGAATGAAAGCGATCGAAACCAGCAGGGCGAACAGCTGGATCTTGCTCATCCGGCTCCTCCTTCGAAAAACCAACCGTGCGCTCGCGCCAGGCTGGTCGAGGGCAGAAATACTTTACTACTATTATTTTATAGAAAAATGGCGGGAGGCGGCGGGAATTAAACCGCCGGCTGCCCCCGGGCCGCGGGCGCCCTCCGGCAGGCGCGGTGATTGGAGTATAATCCAGCGTGATGATAAGCCTGGCGCGCAAAATCTACAGCGACAGCTTCGTCCAGAACAGCTTTGTCTTTTTTGTAGGATCATTTATCGTCGCCGTGGTCAACTATCTCTATTACCCGGTGATGAGCCGCGTCCTCAGCATCGAGGATTTCGGCGAGGTGCAGGTGATCGTCACCATCCTGCTGCAGATCACCGTCATCCTCAATGTCTTCGGCTATATCGCGGTCAACCTGTTCGGTAATCTTGAGGACGAGGAGAAACGCACCGGCCGCGTCAGGAACCTGGAAGGCGCCGCCATCACCATCGTCGCCGCCTGCGGGCTGCTGGCGCTGGCCTTCAGCGGCTACATCGATTCCTATCTCAAGATCGGCTCGGTGCTGGTAGTGGCGACGCTGGCGCTGGTCTTCGTCGTCAACGTCCCTTTCACGATCAAGAGCGCCTGGCTTCAGGCGCAGAGCCGCTTCAAGGAGATCTCGCTGGCTAACCTGATCTCGGGCGGCGCCAAGATCCTGCTGGCGCTGCCGCTGATCGCGATGGGGCTGGGGGTGGACGGGGCGCTGTTCGGCCTGATCGCGGCCACCTTCCTGTCGCTGGCCTTCGTCAGCTGGCGGGCATATACCAACTTCCGGCTGATCGACCACCTGGGAGAGAATTATTTTCGGGTCATTATCCGCGATCC
>JAJYLK010000204.1 GCA_021787775.1 Actinomycetes bacterium
AGAGCTGTTAATCAGCGGACTGCGCGGCCGCGGCGGCTCCGGTTTTCCCGTGGGCCGCAAATGGAAGCTGGCCGCGGAGACCGGGGCGCCGCAGAAATACGTCATCTGCAACGCCGAGGAGGGCGATCCCGGCTCGGTGAAGGACCGGGTGATCCTGGAGGAGAACCCCCATGCCGTCATCGAGGGCATGATCGTAGCCGGCTATGCCGCCGGCGCCAGTGAAGGCTATATCTATATCGGTGTGGAAAACGCGACGGCCGCGGCGCGCATCCGCAAGGCCGCGGAGCAGGCGCGTGAGCGGGGCCTGCTGGATAAAGAGCTGCCCGGCACGGACTTCCGCTTCTCGGTTTCGGTTGTGGAAGTGCCGCGCGCCTTCATGGGCGGCGAAGAGACGGCGCTGATAGCCACGCTCGAGGGCCGGCGGCCGATGCCGTCGCCGCGGCCTCCCTATCCGGCTGAAAAGGGCCTGCGCGGCATGCCTACCGTGGTCGACAACGTCGAGACGCTGGCGACCGTGCCCTGGATCATCAACAACGGCGCGCGCGCCTACCAGCAGATCGGCGCCGCCAACGCGCCCGGAACCAAGCTTTTCACTCTCCGGGGGGCAGTGGCCCGGCCGGGAGTCTACGAGGCAACGCTCGACACCAGCCTGAAGAAGCTGGCCACTGACGAGGCGGGCGGTTTCACCGGCACGCCGCGGGCGGCGCTGGTGGGCTCGCTCGGCGGCGGCTTCCTCTCGCCGGGACTTTTTGACATACCGCTCGACTTCGACTCCATCAGCGAGACCGGCGGCGATCTGAGCTCGGGCACCATCAGCGTTCTGGGCGAGGCGGACTGCGTCGTGGACGTCGTCCGCCAGAGCCTGGCCTTCTTCTCGCGGCAGTCGTGCGGCAAGTGTGTCCCCTGCCGCCTGGGCAACTGGCGCCTGCTCCAGATCATGGAGAGAATCTGCGCCGGCCAGGGCAGCGAGGCGGACATCGAGCTGGCCGCGGACCTGGCGGCGGATATCCGGGACGGCGCCCTCTGCGGCCTCGGCCGCGCCGCGGTTCGGCCGCTGCTGACCGGGCTGAAATTTTTCCGCGATGAATTCATCCGGCATGCGGCGGAAGGAAGCTGCGGCGCCGGCAAATGCAACATGGATGGGAAGGAAAGTAAAGCTTGAGCAATGGCAGAAGCGACAGGCCGCAGACGCTGCCACCGGTCCGGGTCTCCGGGACCGGCGCGCTCGTGACCCTGACGATCAACGGCCGTGAGGTCAAGGCGCGGCAGGGCGACACCATCCTCGAAGCCGCCAAGTCGCTGAAGATCAAGATCCCGCACCTGTGCATCCTCAAGGGGCTGGAGCCTTTCGGCGGCTGCCGCGTCTGCGTGGTCGAGGTCGCGGGCGAGGAGCGGCCGGTGCCGTCATGCGCCACGTATGTGCGCGACGGCATGGTGGTGACGACCGAGAGCGAGCGCCTCGCGCGCCTGCGCCGCACCTACCTGGAGCTGCTGCTGTCAGACCACAACGCCTACTGCCTGCCGCCGTGCAAGTACGGCTGCCCCACCAACGTCGACATCCCCGGCTTCATCGGCCTGATCGCCCAGGGAGACTATGAGGAATCGCAGCGGGTGCTGAAAGCGAACCTGCCCTTCCCGGCGATCGTCGGCCGTGTCTGCCCGCATCCCTGTGAAGGAAACTGCCGCCGTGAGGAAGTCGATGAGCCGATCTCGATCCGGCTCTCACACCGGTTTGTCGGCGACGCCGCCATCGAGAAAGGATTCATGCCGGAGCAGCCGGAGCCGGCCACCGGCAAGCGGGTGGCGGTCATCGGCGCCGGGCCCGCCGGGCTCACCAACGCCTACTACCTGGCGTTGAAAGGCCACGCGGTCACGATCTTCGAGGCGCTGCCGGACACCGGCGGCATGCTGCGCTACGGTATCCCCGAGTACCGGCTGCCGAAGAAGGTGCTCGACGCCGAGCTGGAACCGCTGTGGAAAATGGGCGTGGAGCTGAAGACCGGCATGGCGCTCGGACCGGATTTTTCTCTCGACGATCTGCTGGGCGAGATGGGATTCGACGCCGTCTTTCTGGGCATCGGCGCCCACGACAGCCGCGCCATGGGCGTGGAGGGCGAGGAGCTCAAGGGCGTGGTCACCGTGGTTGATTTCCTGCGCGAGGTGGCGCTGGGCAACCCGCCGGATGTGGGCGACAGGGTCGCGGTCATCGGCGGTGGCTTCTCCGCCATGGACGGCGCCCGTGTCTCGCGCCGGTTGGGAGCGAGCCAGGTTTCGGTCCTCTATCGCCGCACGCAGAAAGAGATGCCGGCGCACGAGCTCGAAGTCCGCGACGCCATGGCGGAGGGCGTAGAGTTCACCTTCCTGGTGGCGCCGGTCCGGGTCGAGGGCTCCGGCGGCCGCGTCACCGGCATCGTCTGCCAGAAGATGGAGCTGGGCGAGCCCGACGAGAGTGGCCGCCGCCGGCCGCAGCCGGTGCCCGGCTCGGAATACGTCACTGAGGTGGATACGATCATCCCCGCTATCGGCCAGATGCCGAAGCTGACTTTTCTCGACGTGAAGACCAAGGAAGAGTGCGAGATCCTGCCCGAGGAAGGAGGCGTCATCTGCACCCGCTGGCGCACCGTCGAGGTCAACCCGAAAACAGGCCAGACGCCGCGGCCGGAAGTGTTCGCCGCCGGGGACGCCGCCACCGGCGCCAAGACGGTGGTGCAGGCCATCGGCGGCGCCAAGCAGGCGGCCTGG
>JAJYLK010000205.1 GCA_021787775.1 Actinomycetes bacterium
CATGCAGGTGATGAAGCTGAACGACTGCACCGGCGATGACGTCGAGGCCAGCCTGGCCGAACTGCCCGAAGGCGGCGTGGCCGTGCTGGAGAACAGCCGCTTCTATCCCGGTGAGAAACAGAATGATTCCGGCTGGGCCAAGCGCCTGTCTCGGCTGGCGGACATCTTCGTCAATGACGCCTTCGGCACTATGCATCGCGCGCATGCATCCACAGCGGGCGTGGCCGAATACCTGCCCGCAGTCGCCGGCCTGCTGGTGGAGAACGAGCTGACTCAGCTGTCACGCCTGACCGATCCCGAGCACCCCTTCGTCACCATTCTCGGCGGCGTTAAGGTCTCGGACAAGATCGGCGTCATCGACCGCTTCATGGATTTTGCCGACGCCATCCTCATCGGCGGCGCCATGTGCTTCGGGTTCCTCAAAGCGGAGGGCATCGATGTCGGCGCCTCCAGGGTGGAAGAAGAAGCCATCGAAGTCGCTGCCGCGGCGCTGGCCAAGGCGAAAGGCTCCAGCTGCCGCATCCTGTTGCCGGTAGACCTGGTGGCCGCCGACCGCTTTGACGCCGCCGCAGAGACGAAAGTGGTGGCGGCAGATCAGATCCCATCCGGCTGGATGGGGCTGGATATCGGTCCGGCCACGGCGGCGATGTTCACCGATGAGATCAACAGGGCGCGCACTATCTTCTGGAACGGCCCCATGGGAGCTTTCGAGATGGAGCCGTTTGCCGCCGGCACCCGCGCGGTCGCGGATGCCGTGGCCTCAGCTGACGCTCTCACCGTCACTGGCGGCGGAGACACCGTGGCTGCGGTCAACCGCTTTGGAGTGGCCGGCAAGCTCGATCACGTGTCCACCGGCGGCGGCGCCGCGATGGAGTTTCTGGAGGGCAAGGAGCTGCCGGGGATCGCGGCGCTGCAGGACAGATAGTCATAAGACGAGGCTGCGGCGATCTCGTTGCGGCAAGAAAAACTCCCGCACGGCCGCTTTTTGCAAAGGCTAAATATTTCGTGGTTCATTTGGGGATTACAGGGTATAATTAAGTAGGTCCCAAGGAGTCGGAAGACTTGCTGGAGGTCAGTGCATAAGGCTCAGTGGAGGAAATGCGGAGACAAAAACCCGCAAAGTACGGTGAAACTGGGAAAAGCAAGGATCGAGGAAGGCAGGTTGGAGGGTTTCTTGGGATCTATTTTTTTAAAATGTTTCGCAAATTCCGGTTTTTTCCATCACGCGCGATCCTCAACTATTGCCAGCGGCAGGCTGCGGGCGTAGAATCTTTTCGGTCCCAAGAAATTGGACGGTCCTCTTCCCGGTCTTATGGCCGGGGCCGCCAGGTTCGGAAACGCGGTGCCACAAGCCCGTGGAGTACGGTTAGCGCCAGGCTTCCATTGAATTATGGACGAGCGGATCCGAAGGTTTCCTGGGGCCTTTTCGTTTGGCCGGCCGATTGAAGGAAATCCTTTCGCGCTGCCAAAATAATCCATCAGCAGTATTTTGATACGGAGATTTCGAACCTGAAAATGAACCGGTCACAATTATCGATCCTGCTGGCAATCGCGGTCGCTGGCGCCGCAACCGTGGCCGTCTTGCTTGGCGGCTGTGGCGGTGGGAGCCCAAACCAGGCTGCCTCTACGACAGCCACCGGCGCAGCCTCAACGACGCCGCTGCCGGCCCCCGAGCCTCCTTCCGGACAGACGCAGCCGCAAGAACAGGCTGCGGCATACGGGCCGGCTTCCAAATACTCACAATCTGTCGGAGTGCTGATCGACGGCATCCAACTCAAGGACATCCGCTGGTCGGATCAGGGCGCGTTTTTCCGCGTCGTGTTCGATATGGCGACTCCCGACGGCAAGCCGCTGTTGCAGGTGCCGCATGCCCAGGCATCGCTGTCCGGGGACGGAAAGTCCATCAGGGTGGCGTTGGGAGGAATCCGCTCGCTGGGCGGCAGCGCCCGCGTGCACACTGATGAGCTCAAAGTGGGCGGCAGCCTGGTGACTACGATCGACCAGATCCACGCACCAGACGATCAGACGGTCATCTACGACATCCACATCACGAAGCCTTCTGCCTTCGCCCTGGCCGGCATCGGCTCCCCCGGCCGGATAGTCGTCGACATCATCAAATAGCTCCGTATTTGCCTCCTGCCTGCCGCCCGGCGTGTTCAAGATACCAGGAGTAAAAATACCGCATCCGGAGATAATCCTGATATGCACGCTACGGCGGATGATTGGATGAGTCGATGGACGGCATACCCCAGACCGAGATTGAGAACCTGGTAACGATTCCGGCCGGCATGGTCTCGCTGGAAGGCGATCTGACGCTGCCGCCGGGAGCCCATGGCGTTGTTCTTTTCGCCCATGGCAGTGGCAGCAGTCGGCACAGTCCACGCAACCGACAAGTAGCTTCGGTACTGAACCAGGCCGGCCTGGGGACGCTGCTGATGGATCTGCTCACCGTTGAAGAGGAACGCATAGACGCCGTCACCGCTCATCTGCGCTTCGATATCAACCTGATGGCCGGCCGGCTGGTCAACGCCACGGACTGGCTCAGGCAGATAGCGGCGACGCGGGAAATGACCATCGGATATTTTGGCGCCAGCACAGGCTCCGCCGCGGCGCTGGTGGCAGCCTCGGTGCGGCCTGAATTCGTCAGGGCGATAGTCTCACGCGGCGGCCGTCCCGACCTTGCCGCCGATTATCTCAGCGAAGTTGAGGCGCCGACGTTGCTGATTGTCGGCGGTGACGAC
>JAJYLK010000206.1 GCA_021787775.1 Actinomycetes bacterium
CGCCGAAATAGGACAGATCCTTGCGGATCTGCGCCGGGTTGGTGCCCACCTCTTCCGCCAGCTGGCGTGACGAGACAGTCGTCGTCCCGCGCGCCTGCATCTCCTGCAGTTTGCGCAGGTACTGCGATAGCCGCGGCACCGTCGCCGACGGGACCGAATGTTTTTTCGAGTTAGAGGGCAAGCAGTATTATCCTGATGTTATAACTCCCACCGGGCCGCCACTAAAGCGGCCTTTCATCCCTTGTGAAACTCCCTCGCGGCCGCCACCGTCTGCTCCAGGTCGGCGTCGCTATGGGCCAGCGACATGAAGGCGGCCTCGAACTGCGAGGGCGCCAGATAGACGCCGCGCTCCAGCATGTGCCGGTAAAACTCCGCATAGCGGCCGGTGTCGCTCGTCTTCGCGGACTCAAAATCGGTCACGGGACCGGCGGTGAAGAAGCTGGTGAACATGGCGCCGGCGCGGTTGAGGCACAACTCTTCGCCGCTTTCGCGGGCGGCTGTTTCCAGTCCATTCGCCAGCCGCGCCGATTTCTCCTCCAGCGCCTCGTATGCGCCTGGCTGCTTCAGCTCCCTGAGCGTTGCCAGGCCCGCGGCCATCGCCAGCGGATTTCCGGAGAGGGTGCCGGCCTGGTAAGTGCTGCCCGCCGGGGCCACCGTCTCCATGATCTCGCGCCGGCCGCCGAACGCGCCTACCGGCATGCCGCCGCCGATCACCTTGCCCAGGCAGGACATGTCCGGGGTGACGCCGTAGCGTTCCTGCGCCCCGCCGTAGGCCACCCGGAAGCCGGTCATGACCTCATCAAAGATCAGCACAGTATCAAATTCAGTCGCCAGCTGCCGCAGGCCTTCGAGAAAGCCCGCCGCCGGCGGCACCGTCCCCATGTTGCCGGCCACCGGTTCGAGGATGATCGCCGCCACCTGTTCGCCTTCGCGTTCCATGATGGCGCGCACCGCCTCCAGATCGTTAAATGGGGCGAGGAGGGTGTCGGCGGAGGTGCCCCTGGTGACGCCGGGGCTGTCCGGCAGCGACAGCGTCGCCACGCCGGAGCCGGCATGCACCAGCAGGCTGTCGACGGCGCCGTGGTAACAGCCCATGAACTTGATGATCTTCTCGCGGCCGGTGTAGCCGCGCGCCACCCTGAGCGCGCTCATGGTGGCTTCGGTGCCGGAGCTGGCCATCCGCACCATCTCTACCGAGGGGACCGCCGCGACCACCTCGCGGGCCAGTTCCACCTCCAGCGCGCAGGGAGCGCCGAAGCTGGTGCCGTCCCTGAGCGTCTTTTCCAGCGCCTCGACGACGGCTGGATGGCAGTGGCCCAGGATCAGCGGCCCCCACGAACCGACGTAATCGATGAAACTGTTGCCGTCGACGTCATACATGCGGCTGCCTTCGCCGCGGCTGATAAAGAGGGGGTCCAGCCCGACCGCCCGCATCGCCCGCACGGGGCTGTTGACGCCGCCGGGCAGCAGCTCAAGCGCTTCCTCAAAAAGTTGGCGGGATTTTCCCCGATTCAATTATTGCTTCCGTTCGCGATCTGTCATATAGCAGAAATTAGTATTGTGTCCCCCGCCCCGCTCCCCGCTGGCTGGGGTTCGCTGACTTGTGGCGCTATCCGGCCAGCCAGCCGGCGACTTCCTTGGCGTGATAAGTGACGATGATGTCGGCGCCGGCGCGGCGGATCGCCGTCAGCGCTTCCAGCACGGCGCTCTGCTCGTCCAGCCAGCCCTTTTCCGCGGCTGCCTTGATCATCGAGAACTCGCCGCTGACGTTATACGCCGCCAGCGGGAACTTCGTCTCCTGCTTGACGCGGAAGATGATATCCAGGTAGGGCAGCGCCGGCTTGACCATGATGATGTCGGCGCCTTCATCGATATCCAGCAGGCACTCGCGCACCGCCTCGTCGCTGTTGCGCGCGTCCATCTGGTAGGAGCGGCGGTCGCCGAACTCCGGCGTCGACTCCGCCGCCTCGCGGAAAGGTCCGTAAAACGAAGACGCATATTTGGCGGCATAAGACATGATCGGCGTGTTAGTGAAGCCCTCGTTGTCGAGCGCTGAGCGGATGGCGGCCACGCGGCCGTCCATCATGTCGGAGGGGGCGACGATGTCGGCTCCGGCTTCTGCATGCGACAGCGCCATCTTGGCCAGCATCTCCAGCGTCAGGTCGTTGTCGACATCGCCGTCCTGGACGATGCCGCAATGGCCGTGGCTGGTGTACTCGCACAGGCAGACATCCGTGATCACCAGCAGGTCGGGCACCTCATCCTTCAGCGCCGCCACCGCCATCTGGACGATTCCCTCCTCGTCATATGCCGATGAGCCGGCTTCGTCCTTCTCGGCGGGGATGCCGAACAGCAGGATGCCGGGGATGCCTAGCTCCCGGACCTCTTTGGCCTCCCGCACCAGGTTGTTGATCGAAAGCTGGTAACAGCCGGGCATCGAGCCCACCGGAGTCCGCACGTCCTTGCCGTGTGTCACAAAAAGAGGATATATCAGCCTGCTGGGCAGCAGATCGGTCTCGTGCACCAGCTGGCGCATCTGGCTGCTTTGCCGCAGCCGGCGCATTCTGTAAGCGGGGAAATACAATCGTGACTCCTGTCGGATCATCGGGGCAGCTGCCGCAGCCTGGTAACGTGTTTAATATTATCCTAAATCACGGGTATCGGGAAACATTTCACATGGCGGCGCCATGGCCGCAAAAACGTTAACCTGGACTTCAGGCTTATTCTTCCAGGCGCGC
>JAJYLK010000207.1 GCA_021787775.1 Actinomycetes bacterium
GCCAGGGTCAGCGGCCCGTAGGTGATCCCGGCCGGGAGGGAAAGCTCGGTAACGACAAAATCGTGGCCGCCCGCCACAGCCTGGAATTCGGGCGAGGGCTGCGCGGGCGCCGTCCTGGTGTTGCCGGCAGGCGGGGGCTCCGTTCCCGCGGCCGGCTGCAGGCCGCCGCCGGAGAGCGATCCTGCCAGCTTGGTGTTGCCGCTCAGGATCATCCAGTCAAGGTCCTGCGGCGAGAAAACCTGCCCGAGCGTGGAAGTATCTATCTGTTTGAGGGCATAAACCTGCCCCTGGGCGCCCGCCACGCCGGTTAAATCCACGCCCGACTTAAGCAGCGGCGCCTGAACGCCAGCGCTGCCGGACCGGGCCAATGTCTGCCCGGCGGTGCCGGCCAGCACGACGGCATCGGCGCCGGTTTCGCTCCTGATCGTATCCAGGACCTGCTGCTGCGCGGCGCCGTTTCCCGAGACCAGCGCGGCGGTGTCGGCCCGCTGCATGGACGCCCGCAGGTCGCCGCCCAGGCCGCGGTCCTGCTCGGAAATTATCGCTGAAGCGGCGGCAAGACTGCTCTGCATCCGGGTACGGTAGGCATCCTGGCCCGAGCGGGAGAGAACAACGCTGGAAAGCACAGTCACAGCCACCAGCGGCAGGATGACGACCCCGGCGAAGAAGAGATAGAGTTTGGTGCCAAGTTTCATGAACGGAATTTCTGGGGGAAAGAGCGACTTTCGGGGTAAATTCACATGCGCCGGACGGGCTGGCCGCCGGTGAGAAAAACGCTCCCCTTGCTAAAAAATTGTGCCTGAAATCAGTATAGCAAACCCGCGGCGCCAGCCGGCGGGCGTCAGTGCCTGCCGGAGCGGAGGATGCCTCCCACCAGCCAGAGGCCAAAGAACGCCGAGATCGTGAATCCGAACAGGGCGAACAGCGAGATGCCCAGCAGGCGCGGCCCGCCCGTCGCGAACAGGCCGATAATCGACGAACCGAGGATGAGCGACGCCAGCACGATGGCCACAACCAGCCGGTTCGCCAGCACGGTCAGGCGGCTGCTGAGCTCCTCGAGATTGCGGTGCACGAAGTTGATCTTCACCTCGCCCTGCCTTACCTGTTCCAGCGTGTCATGCAGCTGATACGGGAATTGCAGCATCATGTCCAGATATTTCTGCAGCTCGTGGCCGCCCCGCTCGACGAGGCTGGCGGGCGAGTAGCGGTTGCTGATGAATTCGCGCGCGTACGGCCGGGCGAACTCGAATACGTTGAACGAAGGGTAGAGCTGTGTGGTAATCCCCTCCAGCGTCGCCACCGACTTGTCCAGCAGCAGGAATTGCGCCGGCAGCTTCAGTTTCAGCCGGAAGATCGTGCCGAAGATGTCACGGAAGACGGCAACCGGGTCGAGGTCGCTCAGGCGGATGCCGTAGTACTTGGAGAAAAGATCCCGGAGTTCATTTATGAATTCCGCCTCTTTTTCGTGGGGAAAATCGACGCCCAGGGCGGCGAGCCGCCGGGGGATGTTTTCCACCTTCTGATTGGTGACATCGATGAAGAGGCTGATGATGTTCTGGCGGTCATCCGGAGTCAGCAGCCCGGCGATGCCGAAATCCACCAGCCCGATGGTGCCGTCCTCCATCACCAGGATGTTGGCCGGATGCGGATCGCCGTGGAAGAAGCCGAAGAGGAAGACCTGCTTCAGCCAGCATTCGGCGATGTTCGAGGCCACGGCCTTGCGCTCGGCCATCGTCATCGCCCCGGTGTCGAGGTCGACCACCTGCGTGCCTTCCAGATACTCCAGCGTCAGCACCCTGGAGGTGCTGTAGCCCCAGTAGACCTTGGGGATGGCGACTGAATGATCCAGATCGAACAGCTGGGCGAAGCGCTCGGCGTTGCGCGCCTCGATGCGATAATCAAGCTCGCTGCGGATGCCGCGGGCAAACTGGTCGACCACGCCCACGGGATCGACCATGATCTCCTGCCGGGTATGGTCGCTGAGCAAACGGGCGAACTGGTAGAGGAGATCGATGTCCGCCTTGACCAGCGCCTCCGCGTCGGGCCGCTGCACCTTGACGATGACGCGGTCGCCGTTGGGCAGCACCGCCCTGTGCACCTGGCCGATGGAAGCCGCCGCGATCGGCGTGTCCTCGAACTCGAGGAAGAGGCGCTCCACGGTCAGCTTCAGTTCCGACTCGATCGTCTCGTAAGCCTGCCGGACCGGGAAAGCGCGCACCTCGTCCTGCAGCTTGCGCAGCTCCACGAGAATATCCTCGGGAAGGATGTCAGGCCGGGTGCTGAGCAGCTGGCCGAATTTGATGAAGGTCGGCCCCATCTCCTCGAGCATGTTGCGGATATGGGCGCCGCGGTTGCCCGCCGGACGCTCAGCCCCGCGGTGGATGCGCGGCATCAGGTTGCGCAGGTTATGACGCTCGAAGAAGTAACCGAAACCGTGCTTGACCGCGATCTCGGTGATATGGCGCATCCTGTCGACATTTCTGACGCTGGATAGTCTCATCCCTGCCTCTCAAAGCCAAAAACTCAGGGACGCAATATGATTTTTTTTACTCAGGGTTTTGCTTCTTATGATGCAAAAAAATCGTATTGTGTCCCCGAGTTTATCATTCGTGTTCTGCTTTCCGGGCGGTGGCGTCGGCTTCCAGCAGCGACAGCCGGTGCTCCAGCTGGGCGATCTTCAGCTGCATCTCCTCGAGCTGGTCTTCCGTCGCCACGCCGATATCGCGAAATGTGCGC
>JAJYLK010000008.1 GCA_021787775.1 Actinomycetes bacterium
TACCAGCATCTCTGGTTATATGGAAGGGCTTGCCGACGGCGTGGTGCCGGCATCGCCGGAGATCTATAACCTCGTCCACAGCGAAGCGGCACGGCTCAGCCGTCTGGTTGACGATCTGCAGAGATTGTCCAGGGCTGAGTCGGGCGGCGAGAAGCTCGATATCATGGAGCTGCCCACGGGGGAGGCGCTCAAGCGTGCCAGCCGGAAACTGGAGCCGCAACTCGGTGAGAAGCATCTGCGGTTCGACGTCAGCATCGCCCCGGGCACGCCGCCGATGATGGCGGATTCCGACAAGATCGAGCAGGTGTTGATGAATCTGCTCGACAACGCGGTGCGCTACACCGATGACGGCGGGCGGATATCGCTGGAAGCGGCTCCGCAAGATGGCAGCGTTCGGATCAGCGTCGCTGACACCGGCATGGGGATCGCCGCGGATGACCTGCCGCATATCTTCGAGCGGTTCTATCGCGCGGACAAGTCACGTTCGCGCGAAAAGGGTGGCAGCGGCATCGGGCTGACGATCGTCAAGCGCTATGTCGAATCTCTGGGCGGCGACATCGCGGTTACCAGCGCTCCGGGTGAAGGCACCACATTCACGCTGAAGCTGCCGGCGGCAAAGCTGCACTGAGCCCCAGGTCCGGGACGTCGCCAGCGCCCAGCGACAATCCACACGCCTGCCTTCACGAAATCTTCATAAACGGTTCACACCGCCTTCATTCTGGCCGGGCATAATCGGATTGTAAGGTCAAAGTGCGAAGGAGGAAAAAATGTCGATTTCAAGGCTGACGATCATCGGCGTGGCCGCGGTAGCGCTACTTCTCCTGGGGGCGGCGGTGGTCTTCGCCCAGGGCAACTCCGGGACTTTCGGCCCCGGGATGATGCGTGGCTTCGGGGCTCCGGGCGCCACCGGCACGAACCCGACGGCTCCCGGGAATCCACCCAGCGGCACGTACGGCCCCGGCATGATGGGCAATGGCAATGGTTACAGCGGCACGTACGGCCCCGGCATGATGAGCAATGGCAATGGTTACAGCGGCACGTACGGCCCCGGCATGATGAGCAATGCTGACTGGAGCAAGATGCGCGACGTCATGAACAGCGGTAACTGGAATGAGATGTACCAGGTTTGCCGCGATGCTTTCAACAACTGGCAGAACCAGGGCGGCAACGGCGGCACCTCGACGACGCCGGCGGCACCGGGCAGCGGCAGATAAAATATTGCAGAGCGGAATATGATGGAAATGGCCTCTCCCGGGAGGCCTTTTCCGGGTGCTATCACCAGTCTCACCGACGAGCCCCGGCTGCGCGGCGGACAGCGGATATCATGAGGGGAAAATTCCCAAACGTCGAATTTTGATTTATAAAGTCGTTGAGCTAGAATTTAACTATTGAAGCCGCCGAAATGGCGGTCGATGTTTGTCTGGAGTTTTCCCCAAGGAAGGATCCGAGTAATTGACATTAACCGATGCCTTAAAAATCTTAAAGCGCTATAAATGGCTGATCGTCATCGTCGCACTGGTGGCAGGTGGTTTTGGCTATTTTTACAGCGCCCGCCAAACCAAGATATATGAAGCGGATATCACCGTGCTGGTAGGTCAGAATCAGGGGCTGGCGGAAAACCTGAACCTGACCACGGCGCTGCAGGACGTCGCCAACAGCATGAGCAAGATGATCACTTCACGCACGGTAGCGGAAAAAGTCGTGGGTGACCTCAATCTCAACATGTCGCCGGACGCACTGCTCGGCAATCTGTCGGCCCAGCCGGTGCAGCAGACGCAGCTGATCCAGGTCGCGTATACGGATACCGACCCGCAGCGGGCGGCGAAGGTCGCCAACGGGGTCGGCAATGCCTTCTCCGAGCTGATTCAGAAAACCGAGTCTTCACAGAGCGGCCTCACGGCGCAGCTATGGCAGGGGGCTACCGTTCCGGACAGCAACGTCAAGCCGACGCCGACCCGGAACGGCATTCTGGCCGCATTGATCGGCTTGCTGCTGGGGGTAGGCGTGGCCTTCCTGCTCGACCGAATGGATACCCGCTGGCGTTCCATGGACGAGGTTGAAGAAACTCTCGGCCTGCCGATCCTGGGCGTGATACCCCAGATGACCAGAGAAACCCTTAGTGAAAATCCCAGGTACTGATAATGGCAATTGAAACCAACGATTATCAACTGTATGTAAAGCACTACCCGAATTCAGCGGTGTCTGAAGCATTCCGTATGCTGAGGACCAACCTGTTTTTGACAAACATAGACCGCGGTCTTAGTTCGGTGGTCGTCACCAGTGCCGACCGCGGCGAAGGCAAGTCGACCATCTGCGCCAACCTCGCGGTGGTCATGGCGCAGGCGGAAAAGAAGGTACTGCTGCTGGATTGCGACCTGCGCCTCCCCAGCCAGGGGAACCTGTTTGATATCACCACCGATGTGGGAGTGACCACGATGGTCGGCAGCTTCGGTGATGACAGGACGGTGGAGGTTCCCGGTGAGATCATGCCGGGACTGACCGTGGTCGGCAGTGGCCCGCCGCCGCCAAACCCTTCGGAGTTTCTTGGCTCCAACAAGTTCCGGGCTTTCCTGGAGCACATGGAAAAATCCTACGATACCGTCATCGTCGACGCGCCACCGGTAGGCTTGGTGACCGACGCCGCCGTGCTGTCCGCGCTTGTCGATGGGACGGTGCTGGTGCTAGACGCGCAGTCGGGGCTGCGCAACCTTGCCCTGCAGGCTAAAGCTTCGCTGGAAAAGGTCAACGCCAATCTCATCGGCGTGATCCTCAACAATGTCCGGCAGGAGCGAAACCTGTACTCGTATTACCACTATCGCGGGTACCAGGGCGAGGATTAAAACATACCCGGGTTGCCCCTTCCCCAGCAGGTCCGGGTTTTTCGCGCGAGCATCTGACCGCCGCCCGCGCGGCCGCATCTAATGTCCGTCCCGTGTTCTTCCGAAATCTTGAGCGGGATAGGCAGCACCGCCTCCCGGAGGCGGAGCTGTGATAAAATTTAACCAGATTGCCCATTCGGTAGGATGAAGGGCTCATTTCCCGAAAGTTCCCCCGAAAGGCGCATTTTTTGGCTCGGCTGTCAGAGCGGGTCATTAAGGGAGTATCAGGATATGCCTCGAAAAAGAAGTCTGCACCGATGGGTGCTTGCGGCCGACATCTTCTCAGGCGTGCTGGTCATAAACCTGGTGTACTTCCTGGTAGGGTCGAGTCCTTCGCTGGTCGCCCCCAGACACAACAGCCTCACCCTGCTGGACGTTCTTTTCTATGTGACTTTCATGTCGCTGGTGCTCACCAGCGTCGCCCTGAATGGTGACTATGTCCCGGGCAAGCGATATTCCCGCCTGTCCGAAGCCGGCATGCTGCTCCGCAGCTCGCTGGTCTCGTTTGCGCTGCTGGTGAGCTCGGCTTTCCTGCTTGAAGATTTTGTGCTGTCGCAGAACGAGATTTTTTCCCGTCCGGGCATCGTCTTCATGGTCACCGCCTATACCTTCCTCCTGATCGACACCCGGCTGATCGTGCACTCCCTGCAGAGCCGCTGGTTCGATCATGGCGGCTTCCGCAAGAAGATAGTGATCGTCGGCGCCGGCGCCGAAGGAGTCAAGGTCTACGACCATTTGAAAGGCAAAAACTGGCTTGGTGTCAAGTGCCTGGGTTTCGTGGATCAGAAAGCTGCCAGCGCGCCGGTCGCCGAGGCGCAGCTACTGGGCCGCGTGGAGGATCTGCCGGTGCTGGTAGCCGAGCGCGGGGTGGAAGAGATCGTGATCGCGCTGCCTCCGGAGGAACACGAGCTGATGCGGAAGATCGTCAATAACGGCTTCCGCCAGAACGTGAGGCTGCGGATTATACCAGATGCGCTGACCTATCCCTACAGCAACATAGACATCCAGGAATATGACGGCCTGGCGATGATCGATGTGCGTTCGCCCAAACTCGACGCCATGCACAGCGGCGTCAAGCGGCTCATGGATATCGGCCTGGCGCTGTTGCTGCTGGTCTTCGATCTGCCATTCATGTTGATCATCGCCGTGGGGATCAAGCTGACGTCCAGGGGCCCGGTGGTATTCCGCCAGACCCGGCTGGGGAAAGATGGCAAGAGTTTCGAGATGATGAAGTTCCGCTCCATGGTGATAGATGCCGACAGCCAGCGCAAGAAGCTGGAGCGCCGCAACGAAGCCAAAGGGCCGATTTTCAAGATCAGGGACGATCCGCGCATCACCCGTTTCGGCCGCCTGTTGCGGCGGACCAGCCTGGATGAGTTGCCGCAGATAATCAATGTCCTGAAGGGCGACATGAGCATGGTGGGGCCGCGGCCACCGCTGCCTGAGGAAGTGGGGCGCTACAAGTCTCACCATCTCAAGCGGCTGGCGGTGCGTCCGGGCGTGACGGGGCTGTGGCAGGTCAGCGGCCGCGATCGCCGCGATTTCGAAGATATGGCGAAGCTCGACCTGTACTACATCGAGAACTGGTCCGGGTGGATGGATCTGAAGATCATTCTGAAGACGATCCCGGTGGTGTTATCGCGGCGGGGGGCCTACTAGGCGCTGAGGCCGGCTTGCGGGCACGGGCAACGCGCGGCGGGCCTTGGCTAGGCTTCGCCCTGACGCAGGCTGCTGGAAGTAAGCGTCCCGTGGATGATGAGCCGGTGCGTAGTGCCCCAGATGGGGTCGCAGGTTATCAGCGTGATCTCGTCCTGGCCGTCGGAATTGAGCACCGAAGTATCTTCCGGCTGGGTGATGTGCTGGTCAGTCACCGTGTAGTTAAAGTTGCCGTAAGGGGTGTGGACGATGATCTCGTCGCCCTTGGCAAGATCGTTCAGGCGCAAGAATGGTCCGCCATAGAGGACCCGGTCTCCGGCAACGGCAAAATTGCCGTTCATCCCGGGAAGCGGCGTGCTTTCCAGATGGCCCGGGCCCTTGTGCAGCGCGCTGTCCGATGAGCCCTCGACCACAATGACGTTAAGGCCGATCTTTGGTATCTCTAGCTGGGCGATGGTCTGTTCGTCCGAGAGCCGCGACTTGAAGGCCATCGCCAGTTGCCGCAGCTTGTCCCGGTCGGCCGCTCCCTGGAGTTTATCCAGGACCGAGCGGTTCAGGGCCAGCGAGGCCGCCGACTCCTGCTCGTATTGTCCGCGCATGTCGCGCTGCACGAAATAGCCGATGACCCAGGTCGCGGGAATATAGAGAAGCACCGCCACACCGGCAAGAATCAGGATGAGGCCGATTATTCTTCGCTTGGAGAATCTTTTGCGCTTTTCGGAGGTTTTTTCGGGGCTCTGTTCAGACATGGTTGTCCTGTTTCGCTTCTAGCATAGTGGACCTTGAGTCAATTCTCAAGAATATGCAAGTCCCGGCGGCAGAATTTAATAGTATGTTAGCGGTGAACTGACCGAAAGGAACCTGATGCGGTTTATCGATACCCACTGTCACATCATCCCCGGCGTGGACGACGGCCCCGCTGATGCCGAGGTCAGTCTTGACATGGGCAGGATCGCGGCTAAGGACGGCATTGGCACGATCATTGCCACGCCGCATGTCGTGGAGGGTATCTATGAGGGCGCCGACCGTGGCGACAAACTGGCCGGCCTGCGCGCCCTGTTCGCGGAAAGCGGCGTCGATGTCGAGCTGGCCGCGGGCGCCGAGGTGCCGATGAGCATATGCGCCGGGAACAATGGCGAGCTGTTGGGGTCCCTGACGCTGGCAGGTGGAAGATACCTGCTGATGGAGACCTCCGAGTCCACCTTCGAACAATTGAGTCAGGCAGTCTTCAACCTGCGCATGCATGGACTTTTCCCGATCCTGGCGCATCCCGAGCGGGCCGGCTTCGTCCAGCAGCATCCCGAACGGCTGGCCGAGCTGATCGGCCGCGGGGATGTGTTCGTGCAGGCGACGGTCGCTGGCATAGAAGGGATGTTCGGCAAACGGGCCCGGAAAGCGTGGCTGGGCATGGTGAGTTCGGGCATGGTCCATCTTGTGGGCAGCGATGCGCATTCCCGCCGGACGCGGGTTCCGCGCCTCTCGGGCAGCTATGAGGAGCTGTGCCGGCTCGCGGGCGAGCATGCCGCGCGCATGATCATGTATGAAAATCCACAGCGGGTGCTGACCGGCGAGAAACTGGCTACCGCGGTGCCGGCGCGCACGCGATCCGGCCTGTGGTCGCGGCTGCGCGGCAGGTAAGCCGTAAAATACCCCTCCTTCGACGGCTTCCGCCGAGCTTCATTTTTCTCCCAGCAAAACCGATATAACTTCTGATTAAAGCGGACGGCGCCGCCGTCCGATTTATCTCCTGGTAAAGGGCATCTTCGAAAGTACGGTTTTAGGGCAAATGGACGGAATCAACCTCAATATCCTGGGGCGCAGCGGGGCCCTGTCCGCAGACGATCCCGCGCGCGGGCAGGAAGAACCCGGCCTCGCGGTCATCATGATGATGTTGCACGGCGAGGCTCTCGCCATCCCACTCAGTCAGGTAAAGGAAATCATCCGCGTACCGCACATCACGTGGGTCCCCGGCGCTCCCGCCTCTGTCAAAGGAATCATAAATCTCAGAGGGACGGTTGTCGCCGTGCTGGAGCTGGCGGCGCTGCTGGGACATCCGGCAGTTGAGTGCGGCCAGACCAGCCGGATCGTGATCGTCGATTCCGCCGGCGCGGTGGCGGGCCTGCTGGTGGAAGAGGTGCTGGGAGTGGAAGAGGTAGCGTATGCGGCGATCGAGCCTTCGATGCGTACGCTCGACGAACAGCAACGCGGCTACATCAGTGCACAGGCTGAAGCCGCCGGGCGGCTGGTCGGCATCCTCGACATCGATGCGATTCTGGGAAATTCGCGCCCGGCCGAAAATTTTAACCGATGAGAATGGGGGTCAGCAATGGCTGTTGAAAGCGGGATTCCTCCCGTACAGACTGGAGACTTGAGGGGTATTGTTCCCCGCCGGAAGTGGGTGGGGGGACTGTTCCGCAACAGCATCGAAGCGAAGATCATGGGTCTGGTGACGCTGATCATCATCCTGGGCTTCGGAACATTCGCGGTTATCAATATCCGGCAGGAAGAAAGCAAGCTGGTCGAACAGCAGGAGTCGTCGAATCACGTCGCCGCCGATCTGGTCGCAAATGGCATCAAGACGAGCATGCTGGAAGGCAAACCGGATTTCACGGTCAGAACCCTGCAGGACTTCAAGGGGATCGGCGACCTCAGCCAGATCCAGGTCTTCGACCACAACGGCAATCAGGTGTTCAACGGCAGCGGTCCGGCAACCGGTGTTACTGCCGACCAGCTTTCCGCAGCGCTGAAGACCGGTCAGACGGCCGTTTTTTACGAGGGGCAGGGGGACAACCGCATGCTGACCGAGATCCATCCGCTGCCCAACGAAGCGGCATGCCAGAGCTGCCACGGCACCAACAATCCCATGCGCGGCGCGGTCCTGGTTTCGACTTCCACGCAGCACATCGACAGCGAGATCAGGTCCAATGAAGTGCGCACGGTGATATTCCTGCTGGTGACGCTTCTGTTCGTGATCGCGGCGCTGAAATTGTCGCTCAGGTTCGCAGTCACCAAGCCATTGAAGAACATCGTTTCGGCCATCCGGCGGATCGCCGCCGGCGATCTCACCCGGCGGGTGGACCTGAAAGCGGATGACGAGCTGGGAGCGCTGGCCCTGAGTTTCAATGACATGACCGATGGCCTCAGCCATCTGAGCTCGAAGATCCGGCATATGGGCGAACAGACCGCGGTGGCCTCCGACGAGATCACCAGCGCCATCGAGCAGCAGGTCAGCGCCTCCGCGGAGCAGTCCGCCGCGGTGACCGAGACGTCGGCGACGATCGAAGAGCTGGCCGGCACCGCCAAGCAGATAGCCGAAACCGCCGAATCCGTGGCTCGCGTCGCGGAAGAGACGCTGGCGCATGCGGAGAAGGGGCACGAGGCGGTATCCGCCACGATCGAAGGCATGCACGCCATCAATGAAAAGGTAAACAAGGTCGCGGAGAAAACGCTGTCGCTGGGAGAAAAATCACAGCGTATCAGCACGATCCTGGAGATCATCAACGATATTGCCGATCAGACCAACCTGCTGGCGCTGAATGCTGCCGTGGAGGCGGCCCGGGCCGGTGATCAGGGGCGTGGCTTCGCGGTCGTGGCCGGTGAAATCCGCCGCCTGGCTGAAGAGAGCGTCGGCGCAACCGGGAAGATCAAGGCGCTGATCGACGAGATCCAGGCAGAGACCAACAGCACCATTATGGCGACCGAGGAAAGTGCCAAGGAGGTCGGCCAGGGGGTCGAGCTTGCCGCCGGCGCGGGGCAATCGCTGGAAAGCATCCTCGAAGTCGTGAACGAGAACACCGTGGCCGCCAAGGAGATTTCCGTGGCCACCCAGCAACAGAAGAGCGCCAGCGAACAGGTGGTCGTGGCGATGACCAACATCTCCGAAGCCAGCAGGCAACAGGCCAAGAGCGCCAAGCAGACCCAGAGTTCGACTGAAAGGCTGACCCGGGCGGCGCAGGAGCTGCGCGAAGCAATCGAACAGTTCAAGCTGGAGTAGGCGTCCATCATCACTGAAGCAGGCAACTATTACCCATACAAAAGCGGAATGTGACAAATGAATAACTGGACTGACGATACGGAGTTTCTGGAGACCTTCAGGGCGGAGGCCGCTGAGCGGCTGCAGGTGCTCAGCAACGGGCTCATGCATCTCGAGGAGTCGCCCGGCGACGAGGAGATGCTCAGGAAGCTGTTCCGCGAAGCGCATACCCTGAAAGGCGCGGCGGGCATGATGGGCCTGGACGCCATCAAGGAGCTCTCCCACCGCATGGAGGACATCCTCGAAGCGGTGCAGAAAGGCCAAGTCACGCTCAGGGGCGGCACTGCCGACCTGTTGCTGGAGACACTGGACCGGATCGAGACGCTGCTGCCTGAAGGCCAGTCAGAGCCGGAGCCGGCGTCCGCCGTGGCTGACCTTTTGGGACGGTTGGAGGCGGTCAGGGGAGACGATGAGGCTGGCCAGGTTTCACGCGTAGATGTTCCACCAGAAGCTGCCGAGGCCGGCCCCGAGCCAGCCGCCGCGAACGCCGCGGCAGAATCAGGTACAGCATTGAAGGCGGTTGAGCCGGAGGCGCCTGGTGGGGCGCTCCGTCAGGAGCCCGGAATGGAGAACCGGACAGAGCCAACCGTGGCGAGTCGTGCGCCAGGCTCTCAGCCGGACGGCGCGCCTTCCCCGCAAAAGGGCAGCCGGAATGAATCGACGATCAGGGTCAACATCGACCGGCTGGATAATCTTCTCAATCTCATGGGTGAGATCCTCGTCAACCAGGGCGACGCCGAGGAGAAGATCGGCGGGCTGTCGCAGATTCAGAGCCGCATGCGGGAGATAAAGTCGCTGTTTGCCGGCCTGAGCGACCAGGTCAGGCGGCTGAAGGGGGAGGTCGAGGCGGAACGCATGGATGTCATAGACCAGCAGATTATCCGGATGGAAGATACTATCGCCCGTACGGTTGATGAGATGGGCTCAGTCACCAAGAGTATCCGGGAGAACACCAACAGCCGCAGGCTGGCGCTCGACGATCTGCAGGATCAGGCGCTGCACGTGCGCATGCTGCCGATCGCCACCGTATTTTCGCTGTATCCGCGTGTTGCCCGCAATGCCGCCGCGAGCACGGGCAAGAAAGTGCTGCTGAAGGTCAGCGGCGAGAAGACGGAGCTCGACAAGCGCATCCTGGAACAGATCGCCGACCCCCTGATGCACATCGTCCGTAACTGCGTCGATCACGGCATCGAGCCGCCGGCTGAGCGTGAAGCCGTCGGGAAACCGCGGCAGGGGACGGTCTGGCTGAAGGCGTCTCAGCGCGGCGACCGCGTCGAGATCATGGTCGAGGATGACGGCGGTGGCATCAATCCTGACAAGATCAGGGCGGCGGCCGCAGCCAGGGGCATCATCGCCGAGGGCGACTCGCTGTCTGATGATGAGGCGGTGCAGCTTATCTTCAAGACGGGATTCTCGACAGCTGACGCGGTAACGGCGCTTTCCGGCCGCGGCGTCGGTCTGGATGTGGTGAGGAACAACATCGAGAAGCTGGAGGGCTCGGTAGCTGTCGAAACCGAAGCCGGCACGGGAACGAAGTTCAGGGTCTCGCTGCCGGTGACCCTCGCGGTCATAAACGGCCTGCTGGTGGGTTCGGGCGACTCGCGCTTCATTATCCCGATGGCGTCCGTGAAGGAACTGGTGTCGCTGGCTCCGGAGGATATCCAGTCGCTCGGCACCCACAAGGGATTTTTAATGCGCGGCAGCGCCGTTCCGCTCATCGACCTGATGGAATTTCTGGGCGGCAATGCTACGGAAGCGGAAAGCCGCAAGCTGCGGGTGGTGATCGTCGGCGCCGAGCGATACCGGCTGGGCCTGATCGTGGGCAATCTCGCCGGCGAGCGGGAAACCGTCATCAAGAGCCTGGGAGAATTTCTGCCGCACCTGCGGTTCATCGCCGGCGTCACGGTCCTGGGCAGCGGTGAACCCGTGCTGGTGCTGAATATCAACGAACTGGTCTGCGCGGTCAAGGAAGGCGCCAGCTCCCGGGAGGCTTCCCGGCCGGTGGTGGCTGCTGCTGGAGAGGCCGACAGAAAAGCGATCCTTGTGGTCGAAGACTCGCTGGTCGTGCGCGAAATGCAGCGTAATATCCTCGAAGCTGCCGGCTATAAGGTGGAAACCGCGGTGGATGGGAACGATGCGCTTTCACGGCTGTCGGTGAAGCCGGTCGACTGCGTGGTCACTGACGTCGAGATGCCGGGAATGGATGGTTTCCATCTTACCTCTGCCATCCGGCGCAACAAGGAGATCAGCGACATCCCGGTGATCATGGTCTCATCACGCAGCAGCGACGACGACAAGCGTAAAGGGGCCGAGGCAGGCGCGAATGCGTACGTCGTCAAGGGCTCCTTCGATCAGCAGAATCTGCTTGATACCATCTACCGGCTGGTTGCCTGAAGCGACGATGGAAGCGCATCCTCATAAAAATAATGCCCGCATCAGGGTACTGCTGGCTGATGACTCGCCGACTGTCCGGATGATGCTTTGCCGCATGCTGGAAGCCGATCCGCAGATCGTGATCGTCGGCATGGCCGACAACGGCCGCGAAGCGGTCGAGCAGGTGGCCCTGCTCAAGCCAGACCTGGTGACCATGGATGTGCGCATGCCGGTAATGGACGGCCTGAGCGCCATCGAGAAGATCATGGCCTACAGTCCCGTGCCGGTGCTGGTGGTCAGCTCCGTCGTGGACCAGGAGCATACCACTAACGCCGCCAAGGCTCTGGGCGCCGGCGCGGTCGATGTCATGTCCAAACCGGAGCCAAAATCACTGGCGGAATTCAACCAGATCGCTTCGGAGCTGCAAAGCAAGGTCAGACTGCTTTCGCGCGTACGCGTCATCACTCACCCCCGCGCCCGGCTCAAGGAACGCGAGCAGAAGATCAGGATGCCGGAGGCGGCTCAGGATAGGGGGACGAGCGGCAAACTGGTCGCGATCGCTTCTTCTACCGGAGGGCCACAGGCCTTGCAGGCCATCCTCAGCAAACTGCCTCAAGACTTTCCCGCCAGCATCCTGGTCGTGCAACACATTGCCCGCGGTTTTACCGAAGGGCTGGTCAGCTGGCTGGGATCCAGCTGCCGCATGAAGGTGCGCCAGGGCGCCCAGGGCGAACCGATCGTACAGGGAGAAGTGGTGGTGGCTCCGGACTCGATCCACATGATCGTGACGCCGCAACGGCGCATCGGCCTGGTGGACCTGCAGATTGCCAGCCCTCACAAGCCTTCGGCGGACGTGCTGCTGGAATCGGTGGCTGCGGTTTACGGAAACGAAGCCGTCGGTGTCATTCTCACCGGGATGGGCCGCGACGGCGCCTCCGGGATCAAGGCGATCCATGACAGCGGTGGCCGCACAATCGCGCAGGACGAGAACTCATCCGTGATATTCAGCATGGCCAAGGAAGCGATCATGCTGGGCGGCGTGGAGAATGTTGCGCCCCTGGCCGACATCGACGGAATTCTGAAATCGATCGTGTGACGATGGAAGCTAGCAGGGAAAATCTGAGCTCATACCGGATCCTGGTCGCCGAGGACAGTCCCACTCAGCGGCGGATCATCATGTCCGTGCTTGCCCAGGAGGGCCATGAAGTGCTGATGGCCAGTGACGGCATCGAAGCAGTGACGCAGGCGTTTCAGGAAGCGCCGGACCTGGTGGTGCTCGATATCGAGATGCCGAAGATGAATGGCTATCAGGTATGCCGGCTGCTGAAAGACGACAGCCGCACGGCGCACATCCCGATCATCATGCTCACCAGCAAGGCGCAGGAAACTGACAAGTTCTGGGGGCTGAAAACCGGCGCCGACCGTTACGTCACCAAGAGCTTCAAGCTCACCGGGCTGGCGGCGACAGTGCAGGAGCTGCTGGAATCAGGCCCGGCTGGCGGCATCCTGACATCGCAGGGCGGCGGCTTTCAGGCGGGGCAGGAGTCGCCCGACGACCAGGACATCGATGTGCTATCGCGCGTCAATGAACTGCTGGACCGCAAGCTGTACGAGGCGACGATCATCAATGAGATCAGCAAGCTCAACACCCTGAGCGAGGATTGCGGCGTCACGCTGAGCTCGATGCTGACCGTGGTGGCCAAGGTGATCGAATGCCACGCCTGCTCGGTTTTCCTGATCGAGGAGTCGGAACTTTTCATCCATGTTCACAACCAGGTCGGCCGCAGCTTCTTCGATGAAGCGCGCCAGCGGATGCTCGAGTCGACGCTGCCGTTGATGCGGCCCGGCTCGAGCCCTTCACAGATCAAGGTCTCGGTGGACTCCGAGCCTTCACTCGTGCGCGAGGATGGCGAGGGGCCCGGCAGCGTCAAATCGATGCTGACGCTGGAGCTGAAGGCCCGCGGCCAGACGATCGCGCTGCTGGCTCTCGCCAGCCAGAACGCGGATGCTTTCAATTATGAAGTGCGGCGGCTGCTGGACATCATCGAGTATCCCGTCAGCCTCGTCGTGGACAACGCCCGCCTGCACGAGCGCACGCGCAAGCTGGCGATCACCGACGGCCTCACCCGGCTTTACAATCACCGACATTTCTACGAGCTGCTGGAACAGGAGTTCCAGCGGGCGATCAGGTACGAAAGCAAGCTGTCGCTGATCATGGTTGACATCGATTCATTCAAGCTGATAAACGATTCGCACGGACATCAGGTAGGAGACGAGATCATCATGGCGCTGGCGGGCGTGATCTCACGTGAAGTGCGCGACGTTGACATTGCCGCCAGATATGGCGGTGAAGAGATGGCGGTGCTGCTGCCGCAGACTGGCGTCAGGCAGGCAAAGGCAGTGGCGGAAAGGATACGCGCCGCCGTGGAGAACCATGATTTCAGCCTTCCGGACGGAGGCACGGTGACCATCAGCCTCGGAGTCGCCGGTTTTCCGGAATGCGGCGCCAGCAACTATACCATGCTCGTGCAGGTGACGGATGCCGCCCTGTATGAAGCCAAAAAAGCAGGTAAAAACTGC
>JAJYLK010000208.1 GCA_021787775.1 Actinomycetes bacterium
CGGAAGGCGGAGGCGATGGTGAAGGCAGTGCAGCTGGCGGAAGGGTGGAGGAAGGCAAAAGCGCGGCAGGGCGCGGTGAAGACTGTGCCATGAGGGCCGGCAGCCGCAAACCTTCAGAATGCTACAAGAATCAGCCAGGGGGCTCAGGCGTGAAACCCATCGATGCCAGAACCAGAGGGGCCGGATGTTCGTCTACTTAAACAGCCGCATGCTTCCCGCCCAGGCCGCCATGGTGCCAGTGTTCGACCGCGGTTTTGCCTACGGCGATGCCCTGTTCGAGACGCTGAAGCTGTCACGCGGCCGGCCGGTTTTTTTCCGCGAGCACTACCGGCGCCTGATTCGCGGTCTGCGCGAGGCGGGCATTGAGACGGCTGTCGATCATGACGGCCTGCTGGGCCAGGCGCTCTCGCTGGCCGAGGCAAACCAGGCGCGCAGCGGCCGGCTGAGGATCCAGGTGACGCGCGGAACTCCGCCCACCCCCGGCGGCCCGGAGCCGCTGCCCGGTACCGAGCCGGTGCTGCTGGTCACCGCCGAGCCGTTCGCCGGTTATCCGGAAGCAGTTTACGACGAGGGCATCGCCTGCCGCACGGTGCCGTTCAACCGGGGACGCTACGCACAGCTGAAATCGACCAGCCTGATGGGTGTCATCCTGGCGCGGCAGGAAGCGCACGCAGCCGGCGCCCAGGAGGCGATTCTCACCAGCGGGCATGGCAGGATGCTGGAAGGGTCCTACAGCAACATTTTTTTCCTTCAGGGAGGCAGGCTGGTCACGGCTGCCGAGCAGAATATCCTAGCCGGCGTGACGCGGGACAAGGTGCTGGGACTGGCGGAATCGGCCGGCCTGGAAGTGGAGCTGCGGGCGCCGCGGCTCAAGGAACTTTCCCGGCATACAACGTCGCCGTTCCTGACCAGCAGCCTGCTGGGCCTCTGCCCCGTGCGCGAGATAGACGGCGACGGCTTCAGCCACGACGGCCGTCTCGCCGGACTGGCGGCGCGCCTGGCGGCGCTGGAAGAGGCATCGATCGAGGCGCTGGCTTAAGCCGAGCAGTTCGACGCAGCTGCCATAGCGGCTGACTGATGTTGGACGAAAGGACTGTTCTAGCCGGCGGCGCTGGCGTTTATCTGCTTCTGTACCAGCTCCAGATCGCTGTCAACCATCATCTGTATCAGCTGCTCGAACGATACCCGCGGCTGCCAGCCCAGCTTTTCCCGGGACTTTTTCGGGTCGCCGATAAGCATGTCGACTTCGGCGGGGCGAACGAAGCGCGGGTCGATCCGGACGTGGTCTTTCCAGTTGAGCCCTGCATGGCCGAATGCGGTCTCCACCAGTTCCTGGACCGAATGAGTCTCGCCGGTGGCGATCACGTAGTCATCCGGTTCGTCCTGCTGCAGCATCATCCACATCATTTCCACGTAGTCGAGGGCATAGCCCCAGTCGCGCTTGGCGTCCAGGTTGCCGAGCGCCACCTCATTCTGCAGTCCCAGCTTGATGCGGGCGACGGCGTCGGTGACCTTGCGGGTGACGAACTCATAACCGCGGCGGGGCGATTCATGGTTGAAGAGGATGCCGGAGCAGGCGAACAGGTCGTAGCTTTCGCGGTAGTTGACGGTGATGAAGTGGCCGTAAACCTTGGCCACTCCGTAAGGGCTGCGCGGATGGAAGGGCGTCTGTTCGGTCTGCGGCGTTTCCTTGACTTTACCGAACATCTCTGACGAGGAGGCCTGGTAGAACCTGGCATCCTTCTTCACCAGCCGCATGGCCTCGAGCATGCGCGTTACTCCCAGCGCCGTAAATTCGGCCGTGAGCACCGGCTTGGTCCACGAGGTAGGCACGAAGCTCTGCGCCGCCAGGTTATAGATCTCTTCCGGCTGCGATTCGCTGATTGCGGAGATCAACGACATCTGGTCCAGCAGGTCTGCCTGGATCAGCGTGACGCGATCGCGGATATGTTCGATCCGCTCGAAGTTCTCGGTGCTGGAACGGCGCACCATGCCGAACACCTGATAGCCTTTTTCCAGCAGAAACTCCGCCAGATAGGATCCATCCTGTCCGGTTATGCCTGTTATCAGCGCATTTTTCTGCATGAGGTCCTTTCGTTGTTTGCGGGGGCCGGCGCTCCCGCCCGCATCAGCCGGTTTGAGACACCTGGCGCCGCCAGTAATCGAGGGCGTCGCTCAGGCTCTGCTGAAGCGGCACTCGTGGTTGCCATTCTCCCAGCGACCGCAGGCGGCTGGCGTCGCCAATCACCTGCGGGATGTCCGATGGCCGCATCAGCTCGGGGATCGGCTCCACCCGCGGCTGGATTGTGCTGAGCTTAAGCAGTGTATCAAGAATATGCTGGATTTTGTGAGCGGAGCCGGAGGCGATGTTGTATATGCCGCCCGGTTCGCCTTTGCGCAGAGCCAGCCAGTAGCCCTGGACGATGTCGCGCACGTCGGTGAAATCCCGTGCGGCGTCCAGGTTGCCGACTCTCAACACCGGCTCCCGAAGCCCCGCCTCCATCTCCGCCAGCTGGCTGGCAAAGGCCGGCACCACGAAATTCCCCCTCTGCCCTGGACCGATGTGGTTGAAGGGGCGGGCGATCACAATCGGGGCGCCGAAAGCGTGAAAATACTGCAATCCGATGTATTCCTGGGCAACCTTGCTCGCCGAGTAGGGATTGTTTGGCTTGAGCGGCGTTTGCTCGTCGATCGGCATCTGCTCCGGCGGCACCTTGCCGT
>JAJYLK010000209.1 GCA_021787775.1 Actinomycetes bacterium
ACGCGGTCGTGGTATCCTCGGCGATCTCCTCACAGAACGTGGAGCTCAACGCGGCGCTCGACCTCGGCATCCCGGTCTATCACCGGGCGCAGATGCTGGCCGAGCTGATGGGCATGAAGCGCGGCATCGCCATCGCCGGCACTCATGGCAAGACCACCACCACCTCAATGGTGGCGCACACGATGGACCTGCTGGGCCTGGAGCCGTCCTATGTAGTCGGCGGTGAACTCAACGACGTGGGCAGCAACGCCCGCGCCGGCAGCGGCGACTGGCTGGTGGCCGAGGCGGACGAGAGTGACGGCTCGCTGCTGCACCTGCATCCGGAGATAGCTGTTATCACAAATGTAGAACTTGATCACCATTCCCATTATTCCTCCATCGAGCAGGTGATTGAGGTCTTCGAAAGATTTGTCGCCGGCCTGCCGGCTGACGGCGCGCTGGTGATCTGGGATACGCCGCTGCTGCGGCGGCTGGCCGGTTCCACTAAGGCCAGAGTCATTACTTATGGTCTGAATGGCGATTCCGACTACCGCGCCGATAACATCCTCGTGACCAGGGATGGAACCAGCTTCCTGCTGTCGCTGCCGGAGGGCGAGGGGGCTTCCGGACGCGAGCAGGTGGTGCTGTCAGTGCGGGGCAGCCACAACGTTCTCAATGCCATGGCCGCCCTGGCGGTGCTGGACCAGCTGGGCGCGGCGCCGGCAACGGCCGCGCCGGCGCTCACCAGGTTCAGCGGTGCGGCCCGCCGTTTCGAGATCAAGGGCGAAGCCGGCGGCATCACCATCGTCGATGACTATGCCCATCATCCCACCGAGATCCAGGCGACGCTGGAGGCGGCTCGCGCCGCCGGATGGTCGCGGATCATCGGCGCTTTCCAGCCGCACCTCTATTCCCGCACCCGGTATCTCCATGATGAATTCGGCCACGCACTCAACCTGTGCGATCTTGCCATCGTCACCGACGTCTTCGGCGCCCGCGAGGAACCGGAACCCGGAATCAGCGGCAAGCTGATCGTCGATTCCGCGCTCAAGTGGGAGCCGGAAGCGAACATCGCCTACATTCCCAAGGCGCGTGACATCGTGCCGCTGCTCCTTGACGAGCTGCGTCCCGGCGACCTGGTGCTGACCCTGGGGGCGGGTGATATCTTCAAGGTTGGCGAGGAACTGCTGGCCGCCCTCGAGAGGCAGGCAAGTCTTGTCTGAGGCGGCCCTGCTTGAGGCAGCGGCCATGGCCGACCTCGAGCAGGCCGCCGGACGCGCCGGAGTCGCGGGCGCCGGGCTGGGCAGCCTCACAACCATCGGCTGCGGCGGGACCGCGGCGCTGATGATCGAGGCGGTTGATGCCGCGCACCTGTCAGCCATCCTGGCGGCAATCCAGCGCCATTCCCTGCCCTGGTTCGTGCTCGGTCTGGGCTCGAATCTGCTGGTGGCCGATGCGGGCTGGCCGGGAGTGGTCGTTAAGCTGACCGGTGACCTGAAGTCTGTCAGCGTTAGCGGGGACCTGCTGCGGTGCGGCGCCGGAGTGGCGCTGCCCAGGGCGGCCGCGGCGGCGCAGAGCGCCGGGCTCGCGGGTCTGGAACCGCTGGCCGGCATCCCGGGGACGGTCGGTGGGGCCGTGGCCATGAACGCGGGCGCCTTCGGCGCCAGCATCGGCGTTCTGGTCGAGTCGGTGGAGATCTGCCTTCCGGGAGAAGTAATCACACAAAACAGGAATACAATCAAGTTTGGTTACCGCAGCGCGGCGCTACCGTCCGGGGGAGTCGTCAGCCGCGCGGCGCTGCTGCTCACGCCGGCGGATCCCGCGGCGGTAGCCGCGCGTATGCGCGAAGTGCGCGCCAGCCGCGAAACATCGCAGCCCGCGGGCCGCAGCTGCGGCAGCGTCTTCAGGAATCCAGGCCCCGGTGCCGGCGCCAGTCTGAGCGCCGGGCAGCTGCTGGACGAGGCCGGCTGCAAGGGGATGACCGTGGGCGGCGCGGCCGTATCCGGCAAGCACGCCAATTTCATCATCAACGCGGGCGGCGCCCGCACGGCTGACGTCCTGCAGCTGATGAACCGCTGCCGCCGCCGAGTCTTTAAGCGCACCGGCATCGTGCTGGAGCCGGAAGTCCGCCTGATCGGCCCGATCGGGCTGGAGCCGCTGCCATGAGCGGCGATTCCCGCTGGATATGGCGGCTGAGCCTGATAGTATTGATCGTGGGCATCGGCGCGGGCGGGTTTTTAGGCCTCAGCCAGTCTTCGCTGTTCGCGGTGGACAACATCACCGTGGATGGAAACCACGCGGTCGCTGCCGATCAGATACTGGCAACGGTCGCGCCGCTGCTCAAGGGCCGCAGCCTGCTGAGCTTCTCCTTCGATGACGCCGGCCGCGCGCTCTCGCAGTTTCCGTTTATCCAGCGCGTCGACGTCCAGCGGGATTTTCCGCACACGATCCATCTGCATGTGGAGGAGCGGCAGCCACTGGCGTACCTGGCAACCGGCGGCAGCAACCTGTTCCTGTCGGCGGACGGATACGTGCTGGCGGCGAAGCCGGCGCCAGACCCGGCATATCCGTTGCTCACGGTGAAGGGGCAGTGTGCCGCTGATCCCGGCCAGAAAATAGACTGTCCGGATGTCAATCAGGGAGTGCGGTTCCTGGGAAACATCCCGGTTGATTTCGACCAGCAGATTGCCTCCGCCAATGTATATGATGCGATATCA
>JAJYLK010000210.1 GCA_021787775.1 Actinomycetes bacterium
CGCTGCGGCTTTTTCCCTCCGCCGACGTCCACGTCGCCGGGCATACCATCCCCGGGCTTTTCTTCCCGGGGGTGATCCTGCCGCTGGTCATGTTCGGTCTGCTTTATTTCTGGCCGTTCATCGAGGCGCGCGTCACCGGCGACCGCGAGCTGCATCACGTACTTCAGCCTCCCGTCGCCAGCCCCGTGCGCACCGCCATCGGCGTCGCAGCCCTCACCTTCCTGCTGGTGCTGATCATCGCCGGCAGCCAGGACGTGGTGGCGGTGGCTGCCGGCGGCTCGGTGGTGACGCTGAGGACGGCGCTGCGCATCCTGGTCGTAGCCGGTCCGGCGTTTATTGGCATAATCACATATTTTTGGTGCCGGGCGCTGAAAGGCCGGATGGTATAAGGAATGATTCAGCCTCCGCGCATGCCGTGCAACGGAGAATGGCTTTCGGCGCGGCAGCTGGTTGATGTTACTGCGGGGGTGAAAGGTTTCTGGGCGCGTGGGCAGGTGTGGGATGAAGCCAGCCGGGAGCTGGCGCGCTAGCATGGCGGCCGCTGGCGCGGCTACTGATACCAGGTCTTGACGCCGCCGTGATGAGAACAGGCGCCCCGGTGAGTTGATGCATGGGAATAGGTGCCATCATTACACTGTGCTGTGGTGCCGGCGGGCGCGGTTTGCGGGCTCGGAGCCGCCTGGGGCGTTGCCTGGGCAATCTGCGCCGGAGCAGCGGAGGCTGCCGGCTGGAATGACACGGAGGCGCCCGGCGCTGAAAAAGAATATACGGGATGCAGCTCGTTCCAGCCATGGTCCGCGTCAAGCACGTAGTCGCCGGTAACCGAAACCCTTTGCCCGACTGCGGGGATGGCGATCGGATACGAGAACGCATCGCAGGCTGATTTTGCATCCTCCTGAGTCACCCGGTTCTGGCAGACGGGCTCAAGCACCAGATCACCATGCTGCGCGTCGATATTCCGCTGGTTGATCATGTTCGTGAACTGTCCGTCCACCGACAGGAGGATGTGATAATCGCCATCGGCCTCTTTGCGGATAGCGGCTATGGTGCCGGTGATGGTGACGCAGTCCGAGATCCTCTTCAGCCGCTGCGGATTATAGATGTGCTGCCAGAGAGCCTCGTTGCAGGCGGCCGGGCTGGCATCTGCCGTGGGCTGCGCCGCTGGCGCGGAGTCCGCGGGGCTGGTAGTGGTGGGGAGGGTGAGCGCGGGGGCGGCCGTCGTGGCGACCGAAAGGCCGAACGTGGCCGGCGTGGCCGTGTTGGGGCCTGCCGCTGTTCGCTCCTGGGCGCAGCCTGCGGTGAACAGCAACAGCAACAACGCTGGCGCCAGCAGGATACCCCGCTCGAGCACCTTCATCTTCCAAACCTCCCCGCCCGGAGATCAGAGGCATCAATTGTACCGCCCGGGCCACGGGAAGTACAGAGCGGCGTTCGTATCGGCAACACGGCCCGTTGCGGGGCAGCGCCGGCGAATTTCCCCGGTCGGGCGTTTGACACGCGCAGTCGTCTGGAATAATCTCTACGGCGTAGAATCTAGCTCTACATCGTAGAAACAATATGAGTAAAACAGGGCGCGGCGGGGGATGCCGGAGTTGGTGAGATGAACCAGGGAGGCAAAAAAACGGGTAATCACGACGGGGGGCGCGGGCGCGCCGGCAAGCTGGCGAAGCCGGCTCTTACCGCAGACAGGATCGTCGCCGCGGCGCTGACAATCCTGGACCGGGATGGCTATGAGGGGCTGTCGATGCGGCGGCTGGGGCGGGAGCTGGGCGTCGATCCCATGGCGATCTACTACCACATTCCCAGCAAACTGGCGCTGCTGGACCGGCTGGTGGAAGTGATCATGAACGAGATCGACGTGGCTCTGGACGACCCGGCCAGGCCGCCGGAAGAGCGGCTGCTGACCGCGGCCCATGCCTACCGCGAGGCGTTGCTGGCGCACCCCAGCCTGATCCAGGTGGTGTCCAACCGGCCGCCGCGCACGCGGGCTGGCCTGAGGCCGGTGGATACGCTGCTGGGGATCTTTCTCGACGCCGGCATGGGCACCGCGGACGCGCTGGCCGCCGTCAACATCCTCGCGGTCTACGTACGCGGCGCCGCCATGCGCGAGGCGCCCTACTGGTTCGACCTGCCGGAATCCGAAGCCGTGGAGATGGAGGCTGATTTCTCGCAGGTTTTGCCATCGCTTGATCCGGGGGAGTTTCCCAACATCGTCAAGTCGGCCCCGGAATGGACGTTCCTGGGTTTTGAGACCGAATTCGAGCGCGGCGCGCTGGCGCTCATCCACGGACTGCTGGAGACGTTTGCCGGTGGGGGAGGGGGAAGAACGTGAGAAAATTCGTGTCGACCGGAGGCCTGGCGGAGAAGTGTGCCCGCAGGCCGTGGACGACGATCGCCGCCTGGCTGCTGGTCGCGGGGCTTGCGGCTATCGCGGTATCCCGGTTGCTGAACGGGGCGTTGACAAATGAGATGAAGTTCACCGGTACGCCGGAGTCGCAGCGGGGTATGGATCTGTTGCATAGCCGCCTGACCGGTCCGCAGAAATTCCACGAGATCGTCATCGTCTCTTCCAAAAACCTTACCGTCGACGACCCGGCTTTCAGGCAGCAGGTGGAGGCGGTTGGCAGCAGGATCGCGGCGCTGGGGCCGGGAG
>JAJYLK010000009.1 GCA_021787775.1 Actinomycetes bacterium
GATAGGACGCCGGCAGAGGTTTACTTCGGTCAGGAAGTGCCCGAGAGACCAGTTTCCCTGTCACTGATGGAACAGATAAACAACCAAAAAGGGGTACCTGTTTCCATCTTAGTTTAAGCTGCAAGTGGTACCGGTAATGGGGTCCACTTCATTGTATCGACCAGGCAATTTTCATGAATAAAGCGGTAAATGAAAATTACCATGTCGGCGGATTGTTCGATTGTTCCTGACCACATATTCAAATCTGAAAGAATTGGCTTCCGCTTGGCTTGACTAAGCATCAGGGAAGATAGCTGAGCAAGGGCGAGCACGGGCACCTTCAGTTCGTTGGCAAGATTTTTCAAAATCCCCGAAATCTTTGAAATCTCCCCAGCCCTGGTTTCAACGGGCATCTCGCGCGAGAACTTCTGCAGATCATCGACAATGATCAGCCCCAGGTTCGGATACTTTTCTTTAAATCTCCTTGCCTTGGCGCAGATAGCGGAAATGTTCCGCTGTTTATCTTCAATGAAAAGGGGTGCAGATTCTATCCGCGATTGGGCTTTTGCAATCTGGGCTGATGTTCGTCTTTCTTCCGGGGTCATTTGCCGCAAATCCCAAGAATCTACCCTGCCAATAGCGACGATCAGCCGTTGGATAATTTCCTGCTTATTTTCATCCAAACTGAAATATAGCACCGGAATGTTTCGATCAATGGCAAAACTTCTTGACAGATCCAGAGCAAAAGCTGTCTTTCCTATCGCAAAACCGCTGGCAAGGACTATTAATCTGGAACTTCGAAAACCATCGATAATCTTATCCAGTTTAGAAATTCCAGTTGGAATTAGGGTTGGATTATTCATTTCAACCTCCTGAATTTCAAAGGAGGCGAATATATCACGTGGGGCGGACGGAAACTAATGATATATCGTGCGCATTTGGACTTCTAAAAAATATCATTAGACTGTTTGGAATAGTGTTTGGAAGGTTATTTACAGTAATACCTTATAATGACAGAAATATTAACTTAAATCTTTTTATTTGCAGGTAAAAATATGTGGTGGAGGATACCGGATTCGAACCGGTGACCTCCTGCGTGCAAGGCAGGCGCTCTCCCAACTGAGCTAATCCCCCGGGAGGTAGTTCCGGGCTTGCAGCCCGAAGTCGCGGCATTCTTTCGGCGCCGGCCGTGGCTGCAGGCGGCCGGACGGAGTTTTGGTGGAGGATACCGGACTTGAACCGGTGACCTCTTGCATGCGAAGCAAGCGCTCTCCCAACTGAGCTAATCCCCCACGGGAAAATGCCGGGCACCCGGCGCCGCCGGCCGGACGGGAATGATGGTGGGCGATACTGGACTCGAACCAGTGACCTCTGCCATGTGAGGGCAGCACTCTAACCAGCTGAGCTAATCGCCCAAAAAACCGGACCACACCTGCTGGTTTCACCGGCGCGTTCCATCCAAGCGCGGCCGCATTCAGGCCCGCCTGTTATTTTAGGCGCGCCTGGGCGGCAAGGCAAGACTGTTCCCGGTAAGGAATCTGCCGCCTGTTTATGCTATCATTTCTTGTTCTTGACCTGATCCCTCTGGATAAACATGCGAGGACGAATATGAAGAAGGACATTCACCCGCCATACATGGAAACAAAAGTACGCTGCTCCTGCGGCGACGAGTTCACGACCCGCTCGACCGTGCCGGAGATCCACGTGGAGATCTGCTCCAAGTGCCACCCGTTCTATACCGGCAAGCGCAAGCTGGTTGACACCGGCGGCCGCGTGGAGCGCTTCAAGCGCAAGTACGCCAAGAGAGAAACCTCCAAGTAGCCGCGGCCGCGGCTTAAGGCCCGTGCCCGCCCACCTCAACGTCACCCTGCTGGCCCATACGCCGGAGCCGGAGCGCGCCGTGGCGGCCGCCGGCCGGCTGTGCTATTCCGTCTCCACCGCCGCCGAGCTGAAAGAGAGCATGCCGGAGGAAGAGGTCAGCCGGCTGATCAAAATCCTGGTCAACTCCGGGCATCACAGCACGCTCGAGCACGCCTCTTTCACCTTTGGCATCGACGGCATCTCCCGCGCCTGCTCGCATCAGCTGGTACGTCACCGGCTCGCTTCCTACAGCCAGCAGTCGCAGCGCTATGTACGCTTTTCCGGCGAGGAGGGCTTCATCGTGCCACCGCGGATTGCCGAAGACGAAGAGTCGCTGGCCGTTTTCAACGAGGCGATGCGCAGCTCGCTGGCGGCTTACGAGCGGCTGGTGAGCCTCGGCGAGGAACGCGGCCTGGGGCGGGAGACGATCCAGGAAGACGCCCGCTTCGTGCTGCCCAACGCCGCCGAGACGCGCATCGTCGTCTCCATGAACGCCCGCGAGCTGCGGCACTTCTTCCAGGTGCGCTGCTGCCGCCGGGCGCAGTGGGAGATCAACGCGCTTGCCTGGTGGATGCGCCATCTGGTTCTGGGTGTCGCGCCGCGGTTGTTCCACAAGACCGGACCGGATTGCCTTCACGGCCGCTGCCACGAGGGCAAGATGTACTGCGGCGAGGAGTACACCGCGTCCGAAGTGCGGGAGATGGAAAAGGCCTGGAGCCCCGCTGTTGGCGGCTAGGCCGCAAGAGCATAAGAACCCGGGCCACGGCCGCGCGCGGCCCGCGGCGGCCGTCGGCGGCCAGGCGGTCATCGAGGGCGTGATGATGCGCGGCAAACGGCACTGGTCCCTGGCCGTGCGCCGGCCGGACGGCAGCATCAGCGTCCACTCCGAGCCGCTCAAACCGCTGGCCGACCGGCACGGCAGTTTCAGGCTCCCGGTACTGCGCGGCATCATCGGTCTCTGGGAATCGCTGTCGCTGGGCATGCGGGCGCTGTCGATGTCGGCCAGCGAATCGCTGGGCGAGGAAGGCGAAGAGATCTCCGGCAAGGAGATGGGCATAAGCATCATCATCGGCACCATCCTGGCCATCGCCCTGTTCGTTGTCCTGCCGCTGTTCGCCGTGCGCTCGATCCGGGGCTGGCTGCCGGATTCCTCGCTTTTCGTCCTGGTGGAGGGCATCCTCAGGATATTCATCCTGGTGGCCTATATCTGGGGCGTGTCACGCGTCAAACAGCTCAGGCGGGTATTCGAATATCACGGCGCCGAGCACGAGACGATCCATGCGCTGGAGGCCGGCCTGGAGCTGACCCCGGAAAATGTCAGGCGGTTCCCGCCGCTGCATCCGCGCTGCGGCACCAGCTTCCTGCTGATAGTGATGGTGCTGGCGATCGTGGTGTTCAGCTTCGTGGGCGTGCCGGGGCTGATCTGGTTGATAATTTCACGCCTTTTGGGCATTCCGCTCGTTATCGGCCTGTCCTATGAAGTGATAAGATATGCGGGGAGGCACAAGGGCAGCAAGATCATGCATGCCGTCACCTACCCCGGCCTCCTGCTGCAGAAGCTGACCACCCGCGCGCCTGACAACTCCCAGATCGAAGTCGCGATCGCCGCGCTCGAAGCCGTGGCGGCCGTGGAGCCGATCGAGATGGATCACGACGGCAAGGCCGACGTGGAAGTAATGGCTTAGCGTAGAAAACCGCGGTACCGGCAGTGCCGGTGAATCCTCATGATCGATAAACTGATCACAGAGATAGAAGATAAATACGAGCAGCTCAACCGTGAGCTGAGCGACCCCGCGGTGATGAACGACCGGCGGCGCTATGCCGAGCTGGCCAAGTCGCACGCGGATCTGGCGCCGGCCTACGAACTGGTGCGGCGCTACCGCGATGCCGAGCGCAGCCTGGCGGAAGCGGAGGAGATGCTGGCGGACGACGGCCACTTGGAGCCGGAGATGCGCGAGTTCCTCCGCGAGGAGATCACCGGTTCAAAACAGAAAATGGAAGAACTGACCGAGGATATCCGGGCGGCGATGCTGGAGCCGGACCCCAACGACGAAAAAGACATCATCATCGAGATCCGCGGCGGCGCCGGCGGCGATGAAGCGTCGCTGTTCGCGGGCGATCTGCTCAGGATGTACACCCGCCATGCGGAGCGGAAGCGGCTGAAGGCGAACATCCTCTCGTCCAGCCCCACCGAGATGGGCGGCTTCAGGGAGGTCATCCTCGAAATCCAGGGGAAGGGCGCTTACAGCATCTTTAAATACGAGGGCGGCGTGCACCGCGTGCAGCGAATCCCCGTGACCGAATCGGGAGGCCGCATCCATACGTCGACGGCGACGGTGGCGGTTATGCCGGAAGCCGAGGAGGTCGAGGTCGAGATCGACCCGGCGGACGTGCGCGTGGACATCTTCCGGTCCAGCGGTCCCGGCGGCCAGTCGGTCAACACCACCGACTCCGCCGTGCGGCTGACGCACCTGCCTACCGGCCTGGTGGTCTCCATGCAGGACGAGAAATCGCAGCTGCAGAACAAGGTCGCGGCGATGAAGGTCCTGCGGGCGCGGCTCTATGAGATGAAGCTCGCGGAGCAACAGCAGGAGCTGGCAGACGCCCGCAAGTCGATGGTGGGCACCGGCGACCGCAGCCAGAAGATCCGTACGTATAACTTCCCCCAGGGCCGGGTCACCGACCACCGCGTCGGGCTGACGCTGCACAAGCTGGAGGCCATCCTCCAGGGCGATCTCGATGACTTCACCGAGGCGCTGGCGGCCAAGGACCGGGCGGAACAGCTGCAGTCTTCCAGTGTCTGACCGGCGGGACGAGCCTGTGCCGTTCTGGCGGCCGTTCTGAGGCGGGCCCGGCGGCTGATGGCGGCATGATTAAACCGGGCGTGCCGCTATCCGATAGTTAAGGGTGCACGGTCAAGGGAACCGCAAGCAGAGGGGGAGAATTTGGCAAAGCAGCAGGCAACCCTGCCCTCCATCGCCGGGCTTCTGGCCAAATCGGCAAAATACCTCAAGGACAAAGGCTCCGCCAGTCCGAGGCTGGATGCGGAGTTGCTGCTGGCAGAGGTCATGAGCTTAAGCCGCATCGAGCTTTATACCAATTTCGAGCAGCCGCTGACGGCCGCCGAGGTAGACCGCTACCGGGAGCTCATCATGCGGCGCGGCCGGAGTGAGCCGGTGGCGTATATCCTGGGCCGGGCGTACTTTCGCAATCTGACGCTGGCGGTCAGCCGCGCTGTGCTCATCCCCCGGCCGGAGACCGAGCACGTCGTCGACGCCGCGCTTTTCTTTCTGATGGAGCGTGATTGGCCGGAACCGCCGCGGGTGCTGGACGTCGGCACCGGCAGCGGCGCCATCGCCATCAGCGTCGCCGCCGGTCTCCCCGGCATCGGTCTTACCGCTACGGACGCGAGTGGCGAAGCGCTCGAGCTGGCCGCTGGGAACGCCCGCGTCACCGGCGTGGCGGACCGCGTCACATTTGTCCGGTCCGATCTGTTCGAAGCCCTGGAACCGGTGGACACTTTCGATCTGATCATCTCCAATCCGCCCTACGTCGCGGAGGCCGAATGGGCCGATCTGCCTCGTGACGTCAGCGGCTACGAACCACGGGAGGCGCTGCTGGGAGGCGCTGACGGGCTGGACTTCTACCGCCGCCTTGCTGTGGAGGCGCCTCGGTTCCTGAAACCCCGGGGCGGGCTGGTGCTCGAGATCGGCTACACTCAGGCGGATGCCGTCCGGGAGATGCTGGCGGCCGGAGGCATGTTCCGCGGCATCGGGGTGACGCAGGATTATGCCGGCCATGACCGCGTGGTCACGGCGGAGAGGATCTAGCCGCGCCGCTTGCCGGCAGCGCGTCTGCGGGAATGCGGAGGCGGGTCAACATGTCTGTCCGAACCATGTAGAATGTGATATATCAGTACGGTCCGGAAAACTGATTCGGGGGACCTAGAATTCCAACAAATGACGATTCTAGATGAACTCATGAGCGGCAGACCCTCAAAGGCTCTCTACAGCAGAGGTGTCAAACTTCAAAATCAGCGCTCCTTCGAGGAGGCGCTGCAGCTATTCAACCAGGCGCTCAAGAACGACGCCGATGAAGCCAGGGACCTGATTCGCAAGGGTGAGAAGCTGCGGCGCGGCGGACGTCCCGAAAAAGCGGTGCGGGTTTTCGGCAAGGTGCGTGAGATCGAGGAGCGTGATTCAGCGATCTGGCTTTCGCGCGGCATGTGCCTGCGGGAGATGGGCCGCCTGGATGAATCCACCCAAAGCCTGGAAAAAAGCCTAAAGTTCGACCCGTGGAACAGGTTGACATGGTCGACGATCGGTACCAACCACATCGAGCAGAACCGTCCCGATGAGGCTGTCAAGGCGTTTGAGGAGGTTATCCAGCTCGACGGCCGTGATTCCGCCGCCTGGGCCCGCAAGGGCGGCGCCCTGCACACCATGGGGAATGTCGACGACGCGCTGCACTGTTATGAGAAGGCGCTCGACCTTGACGCCGCGAACATCGCCGCCTGGTTCAACAAAGGGCTGGCGCTCCACGATCTTGGCCGTTTCGAAGAAGCCGTCGCCTGTTACGATCACGCTCTTGAGCTCGACCGTTTCGATCATGAATCGCTGTTCAACAAGAGTCTGAGTCTCGAAAGTCTGGGACGCCATGAGGAAGCGCTGGCGTCATTGGAGCTGCTGGAAGGCCCGGCGCTGCTCGATCCCGCCGTCTGGTATCACAGGGGAATCATCTTCAAAAGCCTCGGACGGTCTGATGAAGCGCTGAACGCGTTCGAGGAAGCTCTTAGACGCGATCCAAACAGCGGTGAGATCTGGTTTGCCAACGCCGTGCTGCTGGAGGAGCTGGGCCGGCTGCACGAGGCGGCGAAAAGTTTTGATAAAGCGGTTGAAATGGAACAGGATGAAGCGCGCATCTGGTTCGGCCGCGGCGTCTGTTTGCGCAAGGTCGAGCGGCAGCGCGAAGCGGTGGCGTCATTCGACAGGGCCATCGAGATCCAGCCCGGTCATGCGCGCGCCTGGCACGAGCGCGGCCTGTGCCTGCAGGGCTCCGGCCGGCTCGACGAAGCCATCGACAGCTTTTCCAAAGCCCGGGACCTGGACCCGCTCGATGCCGCGGTGCTGCTGACGCTGGCGGGCGGCCTGGCGGCCGGAGAGCATTTCGCGGACGCGGTCGAGGTGCTTGACCGGATACTCGAACTCGACCCGTGGAACGGCGAGGCCTGGATGGCGCGAGGGCGGTCGCTGCTGGGACTGGGTGATTTCACCGGGGCGGTCAGTTCGTACGACCGGGCTCTCGGGCAGGATGGCGGCGCCGCGGCCTGGGCCGGGCGCGGCGCGGCGCTGCTGGCTGCCGGCGACGCCGAAGCGGCGCGGGAGAGTTTTGATAAAGCGGTAGAGATAGAACCGGATCTCGTTGAGGCCGTCCGCGGGCGCGATGAGGCGCTGGCGGCGCTTGGGCTGGTGCCCGTCACGCCTGTTCCCGTCATCGAAGAAGAGACGGCGGCCGAAGAGGACGAGGGCCAGGCAGAAGTGGAGACCGCCGACCGAACAGACATCGAGGCTGTTGGCGAAGTTGACATGGAGGTGGCGGAAGTAGCTGCCTTGGAGGTCACTGACGCAGGCGGCATCGAGGCCGCCGGGGAAGCTGAGCAGGCAGCGGAAGAAGCTGTTGATGAGACAGAAGAAGAAATAACCGGTCAGCCAGTTGATGTGACCGCTGAAGTGGCGCCTGAAACTGGGGATGCCGAGCGGGAAGTCGTGGCGGATGGTACAGCGGATGTCGAGGCCGCGGTTGAGGCAGATGACGAAGATGAAATCGCCGCCGCATCCGGGGCGGACGAGTCTATCCATGAGAGCGGACCGGAAGCCACGGAGATCGTCATCAGCAGTGCCAACGGCTCAGGGCTGGAGCTGGCGGAGGCTTCCGCCGGTGTAGCGGAGACTTTCGAGGCTGAGGATGCACCGGCAGAAGAATCTGAGGCGGATGATGAAGCCGCCCGGGAGGAACCGGAACCGGAGCCCGAGCAGGAACCGGAGCCCGAGCAGGAGCGGGAGCCCGAACCGGAGCCCGAACCGGAAGCGGCAACTGCACCACAGCCGGAGGCTGAACAAGAGCCGGGAACGGCAGCAGATACCGAATCCGGCGCGCTTGCCGGCCCGGAGCCTGACGTCGAATCCGCGATCGAACCGGCGCCGCCGGTCATCCCGGAGGAAGCCGCCTTGCCTGTGGCGGCTCTCTCTGCCGCCGAGGAAGCCATCAGCTGTTTTGACCGGGCACTGGAGATCAACCCCGGCGATCTGGCTACCTGGATCAATCGCGGTCAGACGCTGCAAGGTCTGGACCGGAACGCGGACGCGATCGCCAGTTTTGACAAGGCGCTGGCGCTCGACGGTGAGATCACCGCCGCCTGGCTGGGTAAGGCTGGCAGCCTGGCCGCATCCGGCGAGGATGAGCAGGCGGTGGCCGCGTTCGAGAAGTCGGTGGCGATCGACCCCGGTCTGGTCCGCGGCTGGTTCGGCAAGGCGCTGAGCTTGCAGCGGCTGCGGCGCCATGAGGAGGCGATTGCTGCCTGCGACCGCGCGCTGGAGCTCGACCCGCAGCTGGCTGCCGCCTGGTACGAGAAAGCGCTGGCGCTGAAGGAGCTGGCGCGCTACGAGGATGCCGTCACCTGTTTTGACCGCGTGCTCGGACTGGATGGACGTCATGCGGCGGCCTGGTTTGAAAGGGCAGACAGCCTGCGCAGTCTCGGCCGTTTCGCGGATGCTGTGAAATCTTTTGACAGGCTTCTCAAGTTTGACACCGAAAACGCGGCCGGCTGGTATCAGCGCGGACTCGATCTGTTCGATCTGGAGCGCTTCAGGGAAGCCGTCGCCTCTTTCGAGCGGGCCGCCCGGCTTGATGCCGGCGTGGCGCCTTACTGGGCCGCCAAAGCCGCCGCACTGCACGAGCTGGGCCGTCATACCGACGCCGCCGCCGCTTATGAGGCCGCTCTCGGGCTCGACGCCTCCCAGGCGGCATACTGGGCTGGCCGGGCAGGCAGTCTGCACGAGCTGGGCCGTTATGCCGATGCGGCCACAGCATACGGACGAGCCGTGCAGCTTGATGCCGGCATGGCGCCGTACTGGCAGGGCTTGGGCGAAAGCCAGCGGCTGCTGGATGAGTTCGCCGCCGCGGTGGAATCTTTTGACAAGGCTCTGAAAATCGATAGCAAAGATGTCGGCGTCTGGCTGGGCCGTAGCCAGAGCCAGCTGGCGCTGGCGCAACCAGCGGAAGCGCTACGCGGCTTTGAGCGCGCTGTCCGTCTTCAGCCGCAGTCGCTTGCCGGCTGGTACGGGAAAGCCGAGAGCCTGCGGGCACTGGACCGCCATAAGCAGGCGCTTGCGGCGTACGGGAAGTCCCTGGAGCTAGAGCCGCGCCATGCCGGCGCCTGGCTGGGACTGGGCGAAAGTCAGCGCACGCTGTCCATGTTCGGCAAGGCGGTCAAGTCTTACGACCGGGCGCTGGCGCTGGAGCCTCATGGCGTCGCCTCCCTCGCCGGCAAAGCGGAGTGCCAGCTCATGCTTGGTCATTTCCGGGCGGCGGTGACGGCTTTTGACAAAGCGTTGAAGCTCGATGCCAGAAACGCCGCTGCCTGGTTCGGCAAGGCCGAGAGCCTGCGCCGCCTCGGGAACCACAAAGCCGCCGTGTCAGGTTTTGACAAAGCGTTGAAGCTCGATGCCAGAAACGCCGCTGCCTGGTTCGGCAAGGCCGAGAGCCTGCGCGGCCTGGCGCGGTACGACCGGGCGGTGGCCGCTTATGAAAAGGCGCTGAAGCTCGATGCCGGTAACGCCGCGGCCTGGTATGGCCTCGGCGAGAGCCGCTTCGGTCTTTCAAGGTACGCCAAAGCGATCGAAAGCTTCGACCAGGCTCTGGCCGTGAAACCCAAGTATCCTGAAGCGCTGCTTGGCAAGGCCGAGAGCCTGCGCCGGCTGGGACGCCACGCCGACGCCCTTGCCGGCTTCGCCAGCCTGACCAGGCTGGAGCCGAAGAACGCTCTGGTGTGGCTGGGCAAGGCGGATTGCCTCGCTGGCCTCGGGCGCGACGCCGATGCCGTGGCGGCTTATGCGGAGGCGCTGGACCGGGATGGCAAGCTTGCCGCTGCCCGCTTCGGCAAGGCCGAGGGCCTGCGGCGGCTCGGCCGTCAGGCGGATGCGAGCGCCGCTTATGACGAGGCGCTGGCGCTGATGCCGGAATCGGCGGCTGCCTGGTTCGGCAAGGGCGAGAGTCTGCGCGGCCTGGGACGGCCTCAGGAAGCCGCGGCCGCTTTTGGCAAAAGTCTTGAATATGATGGCAAACGGGCGGCCGCCTGGCATGGCCGTGCCGATAGCCTGCGCGGCCTGGGAAAGCTTCAGGAGGCGCTGGCCGGCTACGATCGGTCGCTGAAACTCGATGCCGCGAATGCCGCCGGCTGGTACGGCAAAGCGGAGTGTCAGCGAGGGCTCGGCCGGCTGGACGGCGCCCTGGCGAGTTACGGCCGCGTGCTCAGGCTCGAGCCTGGCAGCGCTCGCGCCCTGCTGGGCAAGGCCGAGTGTCTGCGGTCGCTGGGCCGGCACGACAAGGCCGCGGCGGCATACGCGCAAGCGATCAGGCACGGTAGCGGCGAGCTGGCGGCCCGGCTCGGTCAGGCGGAGAGCTTGCGGGCGCTGGCGCGGTTCGCACCGGCGATCGCTGGCTATGACGCGGCGCTGGCGATCGATCCGGAGGACGGATCGGCGTGGTTCGGCAAGGCCGAGTGCCTGCGGGCGCTGGACCGCTTCGACGAAGCCGCCGCCGCCTATGACAAGGCGCTGGAAGCCGAGCCGGGCAACGGCGGCGCCTGGTTCGGAAAAGGCGAGAGCCTGCGCCGCGGGGGCAGGGCCGCCGAGGCGCTCAGCCATTTCGAGAAAGCATTGGAAATCGACGCCGCCAATGCGGCTGCCTGGTATTCGCGGGCGGAATGCCTGCGGACGCTGGGCCGCTTCGACGAGGCCATCCGCTGTCACGAGCGGACGCTGGAGCTGGATGAGGACAATGCCGCTGCCTGGTTCGGCGGCGGCGAGAGCCAGCGCAGCCTGGAGCATTTTGCGGCAGCCGTTTCCTGGTATGACAAATCACTGTCACTGAATCAAAAAGATGCCGCCGCCTGGTTCGGGCGGGCCGACAGTCTGCGCCGCCAGGGATTGCTGGCGGACGCGGTTTCAAGTTATGAAAAAGCGATCAAGCTGGGAGCCGGCGCCGCAGCCTGGTTCGGCAAGGCCGAGAGTCTGCGCGGTCTCGACCTGAACGAGAAGGCGGCCAACGCTTATGAGCGAACGCTGAAAGCCGACAGCGGCGCCGCCGCAGCCTGGTTCGGCAAGGCCGAGAGTCTGCGCCGCCTCGGCCGGCACGAGAAAGCCATCGCCGCCTATGAGCGCGCCGCGAAGCTGGACGCTACGGACGCCGCCGCCCTGTCGGGTAAGGCCGAGAGCCTGCTGGCCAGCGGGCGCTATCAGGCAGCCGTCAACAGCTTCGGCAGATCGCTGGCGCTCGATCCGCTGCAGGCGGGCGCCTGGATGAGCCAGGGAGTGGCGCTGCATCATCTGGGGCGCGATGAGGAAGCGCTCGGCTGTTACGGCAAGGCGCTCAAACTGGAACCGGACAGCGCGCCGGCCTGGTTCAACCGAGGAGAAAGCCTGAGCAGCCTCGGCCTGTTTTCCAAGGCCGTGGAGGGCTTCGATCGCGCCATCGCTGCCGAGCCGCGGCATGGCCGCGCCTGGCTGCGCCGCGGTGAGTGCCTGCACGAGTTGAGACTGTTTGCCGACGCGGTGCGCAGTTTCGAGAAGGCGCTGGAGATCGACCCCGCCAGCGGACGGGCGTGGAACGGCAAGGGCGTCAGCCTCAACAGCATGGGCCGCTTCAGCGACGCCATCGGCTGCTTCGACAAGGCGATCGGACTTGATCCGCAGAACGCCGCCGCCTGGAGCAACAAGGGCATCAGCCTCACCGAGCTGAACCGCATCTGACGCTCCGCCCGCCCGTCGTCTGAAACCTCCGCAGCGCGCTTACTTGACATCCCCCATGAACATCGGTATTCCCAGCCGTTGCCGCGCCGTCTCGCCCCTGAACAGCTCCCCCTTGCGCCGGGGGGCGTCGCCGCGCTCGCCCAGGTGCTGGCCGAACCTGTGGGCATAGTAGCTGGAGCCGAGGAACAGCGTGTGCTTGCCGTACTTGACCCGCACGCCGTCGACCGCCTCGTAGACCTTGCCCAGCCGCTCGTGCCGGGCGGTGACGCCGAACAGGTCCGGCTGGACGATGCGGTCCTCGGTGAGCTTGAACAGCACCACGCCGGTGGAACGGTAGAGCTCCTTTGGATTGAACAGCCGCTTGAACACCGGCTCCATCGCCGCGATGATCTCGTGGGGGAAGGGCGTGGCGCGCGAGAACCTGACCTCGGCGCCCGTGCCGCGGAAGTCCTGCGTCTTCAGGAACAGGACGGCGCGCTCGGCCGCCAGCCTGTAGCGCCGCGCTTTCATGGTGGCGTTCTCCACGTTCTTCGACAGCTGGGCGAAGACGAACTCCGGGTCGCTGGAGGGCGGCGTGAAGGTCTTTACTTTCTGGATCGACGCATAGGTGTCCTTTTCCGCCAGTTCCAGCTCAAAGACCATGCGGCCGCCCAGCTCCTGCCAGGTCTCGTAGAACGGCTTGCTGAAGCGCGCCTTCACCCAGTCCTCATCCTTGCGGGCGAAATCGAGCGCCGTGCGGATGCCCAGCTTGTGCAGGTAGGCGGTCGTCTGCGGGCCGATGCCCCACACCTTCTCCACCGGCATGTCGCGGATGAAGTCCTGGATGTCGCGGCCGCGGATGATCGTCAGCCCCGACGGCTTCTTCCACTTCGAGGCGATCTTGGCGATCGTCTTGTTCGGCGCCAGGCCGCAGGAGAAGGTGAGGCCGAAGGAACGGTCCAGCTCCTCCTTGACCGCCGCGGCGATGCGCGGATAGCTCATCTTCAGCGGCCGGCGCATGCCGGTGATGTCGGCGAAGCACTCGTCGATGCCGTACTCCTCCACGTCGGGCGTGAAGCGCCGGACGATAGCGAAGAGCCGTTTTGACAACAGGCTGTATGTCTCGTAGTCGGACGGCAGGAAGACCGCGTCCGGGCAGAGTTTTCTCACCTCCGACAGCCGCATGGCGCGCACCACGCCGCGGGCCTTGGCCTCGTAGCTCATCGAGGCGACGATGTTGCGCTCCTTGCCGGTGATCACCGGCCGGCCTCTCAGCCGCGGGTCGCGCGCCTGCTCGCAG
>JAJYLK010000211.1 GCA_021787775.1 Actinomycetes bacterium
AACGAAGTCTTGATGTGGGCCTGGCCCACAGGAATATTCTTCTTTACCTTGCGGCGCGTACGCGCTTTGGATTTTGGCGCTGCCATGCTCTCCTCTCAGTTGATAAAGCTTATTTCTTGCGCCGTACGCCGACGGTGCGTTTCGGGCCCTTGCGGCCGCGCGCGTTGGTCTTGGTGCGCTGGCCCCTCACCGGCAGGCCGCGGCGGTGCCGCAGTCCGCGGTAGCAGCCGATCTCCATCAGGCGCTTGATGTTCTGCGACCGATCGCGCCTGAGATCGCCTTCGACCATCATGTTCTTGTCCAGATACTCGCGCAGCTGGTTGATCTCGTCGTCTGTGAGATCGCGGACATAGGTGTCCTTGCTGATCCCCAGATCCGCGAGGACCTTGTTCGACATCGAACGGCCCACCCCATAAATATAGGTGAGACCGATCTCAACCCGCTTGTCGCGGGGAAGATTTACTCCGGCTATGCGTGCCAACTAACCCGACCTCCAGTTATCCAGCGCCTAGCCCTGGCGCTGTTTGTGCCGCGGATTGACGCAGATGACCAGCAGCTTGCCGCCGCGGCGGACCACCTTGCACTTTTCACAAATCGGTTTTACTGATGATCTGACTTTCATTACTTTTCCCGTTTTTTCCTGTCATCTGCGGCGCGCCGGCGTCTGCCTCGGCCTGCCCGCCTCGCCGTGATGACGATTGTCATTTAAACCTGTACGTTATCCTGCCCCGGCTCAGATCGTAAGGCGAAAGTTCCACCTTCACCCTGTCTCCCGGCAGGATGCGGATATAATGCATCCTCATCTTGCCGGAGATGTGGGCCAGCACTTCGTGGTCGTTGTCCAGGCGCACCTTGAACATCGTGTTCGGCAGGGCTTCGACCACCTCGCCCTCAAACTCTATGGCTTCTTCTTTTTGACTCATAAGCCTCCGGTCAGGGCCAACCCGGCATTTTACCACAAAGGATGGGCCACGCCCAAGCCCGAGCGGTCGTTCGCCCCTCTTGCCGTCAATACCCGCGGCCCTTTTTTCGTCAGGGCCACCGTATGCTCGAAATGGGCCGAGAGGCTGCCGTCAGCCGTAAAAATGGCCCAATCGTCGTCACCGCCGACCACACGATGCGTTCCCACGTTCACCATCGGCTCGATGGCAAAAACCATGCCTTCCTCAAGCAGCGGCCCCTGTCCCGGCGCACCGTAGTTCGGGATCTGGGGATCCTCGTGCATCTTCCTGCCGATGCCGTGGCCCACCAGGGTCCTGACGACCGCAAAACCGTTCCTTTCCACATGCTCCTGCACCGCATGGGAGACATCTCCCAGATGGTTGCCAGGCACGCACATGGCGATCGCCCTAAACAGCGACTCCCGCGTCACTTCCAGCAGCCGCAGCGCCACGCGCCCGGGATCGCCGACCGCGACCGTGATCGCCGAATCGCCGACCCAGCCGGCCAGGGTGGCACCCACATCCAGGCTGATGAGGTCGCCCTCCTTCAGCCGGTACGCTCCCGGTATGCCATGCACAACCATCTGGTTGGGCGAGGCACATATGGAAGCCGGATAACCGCGGTATCCCTTAAAAGTCGGGACAGCCTTGTGCTCCCTGATAAAACTCTCCGCCAGCGTGTCCAGCTCTCCCGTCGTTATGCCGGGCTGACAGTGGCCCTTCAGCATCTCGAGACAAGCCCCGACGATCTCCCCGGCCCGGGCCATCTTCTCTATCTGGGCTGGAGACTTGGTGATTATCACGTTATCGCCCCGGCTTAGCCTCGTCCCTCTGGACTAAAGTTGATTAGCCGCCTACCTGATCCCGTGCCCGGTCCAGGCTTTCCCTGATGCGGCCGTAGACCTCATCCGGATGGCCGACCCCGTCTATCTCAGCCAGCACGCCGCTGTCGCCGTAATAGCCGATCAGCGGCTCGGTCTGCGCCCGGTAAACCGCCAGGCGATTGCGCACCGTTTCCTCGCTGTCGTCGCTGCGCTGGTAGATATCGCCGCCGCATTCGTCGCAAACGTCCTCCTGCCTGGGCGGCGAAAAAATCGTGTGATACGGCTTCTGGCAGTCACGGCACAGCCGCCGCCCGGTGAGCCTGCCTACCAGCTCCTCCTCCGGCACGGTAATCGCCAATGCCAGCGTGACCTGCTTGCCGGCAGCGGCCAGCGCCTTGTCGAGCTCGCCAGCCTGAACCAGGCTGCGGGGAAACCCGTCCAGCAGGAAGCCGCTGGCGGTATCCGGATCCTGGAGACGCTCGACGACGATCCCGATGACGACTTCATCCGGCACCAGATCGCCCGCGTCCATGAACCCCTTGGCCCTGGCGCCCAGCTCCGTGCCCTTGGCCACCGCGTCGCGCAGCATGTCGCCGGTGGAGATATGGGCCAGGCCGTAGTCGCGCCTGATCCGCTCCGCTTGCGTTCCCTTGCCGGCCCCCGGAGGGCCCAGCAAAATGACGTTCAGCCCCGCCATTATTTCAGGAACCCTTCATAGTGGCGCATCAAAAGTTGCGATTCCATCTGTTTCATGGTCTGCAGCGCCACGCCGACAACGATCAGGATCGAGGTGCCACCGAAATAGAACGGCACGTTCAGCGCCGTGATCAGGATCGCCGGCAGCACCGCGATCGCCGCCAGGAAGATGGCGCCCGGCAGCGTC
>JAJYLK010000212.1 GCA_021787775.1 Actinomycetes bacterium
CGGCCCTGATGTCCACGATCTGGCCGCCGGTCAGCGTCTGCGCCGGACTGCTGCCGCCCGGTATCTGGCCGTTGCCGACATTGCCCTGGGTGGCTGTGATGGCCCATTGGGCGGCGCAGCGCACCAGCTCGGCGTCGCCACTGGCGCTGGTGCAACTGCCGGGAACTGTGGAAGGCTCGGTATATGTGCTCAGAGCCGCCGGCGCCGCGGTCGGGTTGGACTTGGCGTAGGTGTAGATGCTGTTTACCGTAGTGGGGCTAGCGTTTACCGCCGTGTTGGTCCAGCCGTCGCGGCCCCAGGTAAAGCCGTAGACGTACGGGATGGAGCCATCGGAGGCAAAGGCGCCGGTCTGGGCGATGTATCCCAGGGCGCCGGTGGTGGGCGCGGCGGTGTGGTCGGTCAAGCAGTAATCGATGATCGCCGGCACCTGTCCGGTGGCCGCCTCATGTTGATCAACCAGGCCCTTGATGTCAGCGATGGCGCCCGGGTCGAAACAGTTGTTGCTTGTGGTGCCGGTGTTCCAGTTGCAGCGGAAGCTGGTCCCCGGAATGATGGTGGTAAAGCCGTCGAGGTTGTCGATCAGCACCGGCGCCTTGGCCAGGTCGTCGCCCTCGCCCAACACGTTGAGGCCGGTGGTGTCACTTCCAGACGAGTTGAGCATGTCGTGCAGCGTCTTCTGGTTCACGTAGAAACCGGACGGCGTGTTCTGCGCGGCAGCGACGCTGCCTTCTCCCTCGCCAACACCCGATCCCGGATACTGGCGCTGGATATAGGCATCGACGTACTGCTGCACCTTGGCCCAGTCGCTGGGGGTTGTTGTCCCCTTGGCGCGGCTGGTGTTGATGATCACCCCGATCACCGCCGCCAGCAACAGAATGGGGATCAGGGAGAAAGCCGCATACTTAAAATGGTGCTGAAAATGGTGCCGCCGTTTCTTGCTCATACTGATACTCCTCCGCAAATTAAGGTTGATTTACCCCCCGAAAAACTGCCTGTCCAAGATGTTTGTCCCAAAAACCCGTTATCAAAAATCAGTATTAGTGTCAAACATGTGGAAACATGGAGTTAGAGAGCCGGCGATGCGACGACTGCCGCTGCAACGCAAGCTGATGGCTGTGCGCCACTGACCTACCTGAGAATATCTTGCAGTGGTAATAAGAGAGACCCTAAACCCCACCTGCCCTATGACCATGGACCGGAACCCCTAAATCCCGAATCCAAGTAATTCATCATACAACGCCATTTCCACCCCGGTCAATAGTAGCCGCTAAAAAACGCGGCGCCCCCTCAAAAAATTTTCCGATCCGGGAAGCCCGGTTATTCCCACTCGATCGTGCTGGGCGGCTTTGAGGAGATGTCCAGCGCCACCCGGTTCACGCCGGGGACCTCGTTGATGATGCGGCTGGAAACGGTTTCCAGCAGGTCATACGGCAGCCGCGCCCAGTCGGCGGTCATGGCGTCCTCGCTGGTGACGGCGCGGATTATGATCGGATAGGCGTAGGTGCGCTCGTCGCCCATGACGCCGACGCTGCGGATCGCCGGCAGGACGCAGAATGACTGCCACAGCTCGCGGTAGAGGCCGGCGCGGCGAACTTCCTCCTGCAGGATGAAATCCGCGTCGCGCAGGATTTCCAGCCGCTCGCGGGTGACCTCGCCGATGATGCGGATGGCCAGCCCCGGCCCGGGGAAGGGCTGGCGCCAGACCATCGCGTCCGGCAGCCCCAGTTCGGCGGCGACGTTGCGCGCCTCATCCTTGAAGATGTGGCGCAGCGGCTCCACCAGGTCAAGGTTCATGTCCTCCGGCAGGCCGCCGACGTTGTGGTGCGACTTGATTTTCGCGGCGTCCCTGGTGCCGCTCTCGATGACATCCGAATAAAGCGTGCCCTGTACAAGAAAACGGGCGCCCTCGAGCTTGCGCGCCTCTTCCTCGAAGATGCGGATGAACTCCTCGCCGATGATCTTGCGCTTTCGCTCCGGCTCGGTGACGCCGGCCAGCCTGGTGAGGAAGCGCTCCTCGGCCTGGACGTGGATCAGCGGCACATGGAAGTGGTTTTCAAAAGCGTCGATCACCTGCTCGGCTTCGTTCTTCCTCAGCAGTCCGTGGTCGACGAAGATGCAGGTGAGGCGTGCGCCGATGGCGCGGTAGACCAGCAGCGCCGCCGTGGATGAATCGACGCCGCCGGAAAGTCCGCAGATCACATGCTCGCCGCCGACTTTCTCGCGGATGGCGGCTACCGATTCTTCGATGATGGAGACGACGGTCCAATCCGGCTGGCAGCCGCAGGGACCGAAGAGGAAATTCTTGATCACGTCCGTGCCGTAAGGTGTGTGCACTACCTCGGGATGGCACTGGATGCCGAACATGCCCTGCTTGGGACTCTCCATCACCGCCACCGGCGAGCTGGCCGTGGAGGCGGTCACCTCAAAGCCATCCGGGGCCGCCGTCACCGAGTCGCGGTGGCTCATCCAGCAGGTCTGTTCGCGCGGCAGGTCGTTGAATAGCGCCACCTCTTTGGACACGTTGAGCGCCGTCTTGCCGAACTCGCTCTTGCCGGTGCGGGTGACGGTGCCGCCGAGCGTATGCGCCATCAGCTGCATGCCATAGCAGATGCCGAGGATGG
>JAJYLK010000213.1 GCA_021787775.1 Actinomycetes bacterium
CAGGTCCCAGGATGAGATCGGCAGTCTGGCGGAGTCCTTCAACCTGATGCAATCAAATATCAGAAATTATGTCAATGAACTGGAAGAGTCGCGCTCGCAGTTGATGCTGGCCCTTACCTACGCGGGCGACATCCTCGGCGCGACTTCCGACCGCAGCAGGCTGATAAAGACCGTCGCTGAAGCCGCGCGTCTGGCAACCGGCGCCGCGGGAGTCTGGGTGCAGCTGTTTGCCGAGACCGGGCCGCCCGGGCACGGATCGATCTTCGTCGGCGTGCCCGCCGATTTCTTCAGCGAGGGAGCCCGTAACGATGTGCGGCGGATGGCCGACCGCATCGGCTCGGGGGTCATGCAGGCCGGCGAGATTCACCGGCTGGAGAAGGAGTTGCTGGCGCTCGGCTATCCGCTGATGCATGACCGCCAGTCCCTGGGCGCGCTCGTGGCCGTCTTCAGCGAAGCCGCCGCGCCGGAAGGAAAGAGCCGGCCGCGCATCCTCAATTCGCTGGCAACCCAGGCGGCCAGCGCCGTCGAGAACGTCAATTTCAGCGAGCTGCAGCAGATGCTGGCGGTGACCGATCCGATGACCGGTCTGGCCAACTTCCGGTCATTCCAGCACAGTCTGAGCCAGGAGGTCAGCAAGAGCCGGCGTTACGGGCACGCGCTGTCGCTGGCGATCATTGACCTGGATGACTTCAAGCTCGTGAACGACCGCTACGGCCACCAGTGTGGCGATGAGCTGCTGAAGGCGGTCGCGGCCACGCTGTCGAAGCGGGTGCGCGGCACCGATGTCGCGGCGCGCTACGGCGGTGAGGAGTTTGCGGTGGTATTCCCCGAGACCTCGAAGAAAGCGGCGATGCGCGTGTCTGAAAGCCTGCGCCAGGAGATCGCCGGGCTGCGGCTGGCCGGCGCCGGCGAGCTGAGGGTCACCGCCAGCATCGGTGTGGCGACCTTTCCCGAAGACGCCGCGGACGACAACCGTCTGGTCGGCCGGGCCGACGCCGCTCTTTACCGGGCCAAGGAAGAAGGCAAGGACAGGGTGAGAGCCTGGGAGAGTGCGGACGAAGACAACGATAGCGGCAGCTGAGCGCGCCTTCCGCACGAGGCCGCGTCAGCGGCGGCTGTTTTTTCCGCCAGCGCGGTTTTGGCACGCGCTCGTGGATGAGGGTCCCGCCGCCGGGCGGCTTGCCTCCCTGGTTACCTCTGGCACCAAGCTCGTCGAGCCGTTGCCTTCGATGAGGGTTCCGCCGTTTTCGCTCCCGGCCGGAGCTTCCGCCTTCTTGCTGCTTTCGTGCGGGCGGGAAGCTATATCCGGACTTTCTGCGGATGCATTTGCGTGATTTTTCTGTCTCCCGGCCGCCTTGTCCTCCGTTGCCGCCGGCTCCGGATGGCGCGCTTCCAGTGCTGGCACAGGCGCCGCCGTCCGCGCGCGGGCAGAAGGAGTGACTGTCTGAAGGAAGAAGGATGAAGACGCCGCGGTCAGGGGCACAGCGGATGGCGCGTCGCTCCGGGGAGCGCCCTGTGTGGATGCGGGCCGGCTGGCCGGTGTTGTTGCCGGCGCCGGGACCTGCACCGAAACCCGGGGCGCCTCCGGGGCTACCGTTCCCGCAAGCGGCCCTGGCAGCAGCGACCTGCCGGCGAACAGGGCGAGATAGACGGATACTCCCACCGCCAGCAGTGACAGAAGCGACGCAGAGATCAACGGCACCACCGTCCCGCTGGATAACCGGCCGGCGACACGTCGTACGACAGTTGTAGTTTTTTTCAGAAAGAAAAACACCGGCTGCAAATGCTTCACGGAGTTGATGTCTCTGGGGACTCCGGGGCTGCAATCCGGCCAGCCGGGGGAAGAAATCAACTTAACTTGTCCCTCTGGGCGCAAGGCCCATACTTATTAATGCCCTGAAACCTACATTAGCAAAACGGGGTGGGCAAAACCAGAAACGGAAGACGCCTCCCGGCCATTATTGCTTCAGGAATTTCTCCACCATTCCCGCCAGCTCGCGCGTCTGGATCGGCTTGGCGATGTAACCCTCGCAGCCGGAGGTGATGAAGCGCTCCTCGTCACCGATCATCGCATGCGCCGTCAGCGCCACCACCGGGATCGCGCGGGTGAGCGGGTTCTGCTTCAACTGGCCGGTAGCCTCCAGCCCATCCATGCCGGGCAGCTGCATGTCCATCAGGATGATGTCAGGAAGTACCTCGCCGGCGATCCTGATCGCTTCTTCCGCCGAGGAAGCCGAGACCACCTCGAAGCCGTCGCGCTCCAGCACGAATTCTGCCAGCCGCTGGTTCATGACGTTGTCTTCCACCAGCAATACTTTTGCTTTCATGGCCACCTTTTCTGTCCGGGCTGACCGCCGCCAGTCATCTCATGCCTGCCTGGCTGCGTCGCCGCCCTCGCGGATGATGTCCGCCAGGGCCTGCTTGAGCCTTTTCATTATCTGCTCCGGGTCCAGCTCGCCGGCGGCGCAGTCGATGACAGCCACGCTGACGGTGAAGTGGAAGTTGAAGCCGGCATCGTCCTTGAATCTCATGTCCCGCACCAGATCCACGACTTTGCCTGCCACGCGGAGGCTGGACTTTCCTGATGTCTC
>JAJYLK010000010.1 GCA_021787775.1 Actinomycetes bacterium
CGATCTGCATTTCTTGATGCCCAATATCGTTAACAGCTGGCGGGAATTGAACTTTCGCCAAATTTCGTTGAAGCGTTTATAAGATGTCCGCACAAAGATATAATATCTGTCAAAAATGGAGATTCATGAGCAATCTAACTAATCATGAGAAAAAGGCTTTGACTGACTTTCGCGACGTCCTAGTGGCGGACTTCGGGGCGCTAGACGTACGCCTTTTCGGGTCTCGTGCGCGTGGCGAGGGCGATGAAGAATCGGATCTGGATGTTTTTATCGTGCTTCCTCAAATCGACTGGGAACTGGAGAAAAAAATTTACGGCCTCTCTTTTGATATTAGTCTGAGACACGCTGTTCTTATTTCTCCGATTCTCTATTCTCAAAGTGATATCGAAAATCCATCCATAATGATTTCGCCGCTTTATAAGACTGTTCAGCGAGAGGGCGTGAAGATTTGAATGATGACTTGAGAAGCCTCGTAGAATATCGACTTGATGAAGCAAACGAATCGATAGAGGAAGCAGTTCTTATGCTGGAGGGAGACAAATCACGTGGTGCACTTAGCCGGGCTTACTGTGCAATGTTTTATGCAACCCTGCATGTACGCGGTTGAGATTGCTCCTGCTCGCTCAGCCACTGGCGCTGCGGGCAATCTCTTTTACCGAACGGCCTTTTCCACCCGGTCGAAGAAGTGTTGATCGCCGGCAATATTCGTGGCCAACCCGGCCTCAGCAGCAGCTACTGCCGCCGCCGCTTTCGCCGGAGTCACAGCCGCAGGTCGGCTCGCCGCCAGTGAGCATGCCGTTGATGATCGCGGAGGCGCAGCCAACCCCGGCGTCCACACTGATGGCGCCAGCCTCGCAGTTGAGCGCGCAGGCGCCGCATTCCATGCAGCGATCGATATCGGTGATTTGGGCGCGCCGGTTCTCAATGACAAAGACCTGGTGCGGGCAAACCTCCACGCACATGCGGCAGCCGGTGCATTTGCCGGCGTCGTAATCCAGCGTGGCGGCTCTGGCAAGATATTTCATAAAATCCCCCATCCGGTCAGCCTGAAAGCAATGAGCAGCAGAACGCTGCCGGCCAGCGCGGCGATATAAAGCGGCACCGCGTACTTCAGCTCCTTTTTTACCCCGGACATACCAGTATATGTCGTCGAGCCGGTGAACTGCAGCGCGAGGTATGAACTCAGCGCCGGAAAGAGCAGCCAGGCGGCCGCCAGCAGCAGCCGGTCACCCAGGGCTGCTGACACGACCGGCAGGAACGACGCCGCGAGCATCGACGCCAGCCCGGCGAGCCAGCCTTTGACTGCGAAGGAGCGACCGGGGATGAACGGCAACAGAACCGGAGTCAGGAAAGCGCCGGCCAGCACCGAAACCAGCCCCAGGAGCAGGAAAGGAAAGCCGCCACTCCAGGCGTCGGCAAAGATTATGCCCTGCCGTCCCAGCCCGAAAAGCAGCAGCGCCGCCGCCGCGAACCAGGGATATTTTTTCAGCGCCGGATTCAGCTCCATCGGCGTCAGCACCAGGCGGTCCCGGATGCCGAAGCGGACAGTGCTCATGGCAGCCGTCTTCCCGTAGCCGGCCTTCACATAGGCCGGGATGTCGGCCGCGCGCACCGGCCCGAAATACGCCTTGAACCCGGTGCGCTGCCGTACCTCCCTGGCATTGACCCCCGGCGCGCCCAGCTGGGGAAGGATCACGCGGCGATGATTGACAACATCGGCGAGATGTGTTTCCAGGATGCGGCGCACCAGCTCGCGGGTGCCGAAGGTCCCCTTGCCGGCCGCGCACCAGACGTTGATGCCCCGCGTGTCCAGGACGAGGATCCAGAAGTCGTGCCCGCCCAGCCCGCTTCTGAGCGTATCGAAGCTGAGCTTGTAATTGGCGCTCACCAGGACGTCAGCTTCCCCATCCGGCTCGCCGAACGCATACAGGCCGGGCTCCACGCGGTAACTGTCGCGGAAGCCGCCAACCCGGCACCTGAAGTGCTCCCACCGCTCGGCCCGGGATGCAGCGGCTGTGACCCGGCCGGCGATCCGGGGCGGTCCGGGCCTGCCCGCCGCGGCGGGCGCTTTTGACATCATTTCCATGACGTCCCGCAAAAGCGGACCGTTGCCCGCAGCTCCAGATTCCGGGTCTTTTTCAGTCATGGGTCAAGTCCTTCGGCAACAGGGTTTCCAGAGGGCGTCAGCAGCAGGGAGCCGCTTTTTTCTTTGACAGATATGCCCGCAGCCGCCGGCGGTCCTCTTGGACCTGGGCCAGCTGCGAAAGATCCCTGCCCAGCAGTTCCAGAAGATTCTGCTGGATTCCGCCCCCGGCCGACAGGCGGTAATGCATCCAGACTTCCCGGCGGCGATCGCTGACCAGGCTGGAATTCCTCAGATAGGCCAGATGGCGGGAGACGGTCGACTGGGGCAGCTCCAGAACCGCCACCAGGTCGCAGACGCACAGCTCGCCCTCCAGCAGCAGACCCAGAATCCGCAGGCGCGTTTCGTCCGAGAGGGCTTTAAAGAGTTGCGCGGTCTGTTTCATGCCAACAATATATCCGCATATGCGGATAAAATCAATCCCGGCGGTCGCGGTCAGATGATCCGGAACCCGAGCGCGCCCTGGATCGCCTGGCCAAAGACATAGCCGACGCCGATGTAAATCCACTTTCCGGGGTCAGCAAAAGGGCCCCGGATAACGAGGCCCTTTGTGGCTGATATCTGTTCCTAGCAGCCAGGTGGATCGGGTACATGCATATGTCCCGGCACTTCCGCGCCCGCGAAGGTCGAGCTGGCGAGCCCGGGGACGATGTGCCCGTCCACGGACGGCATGCCACTGACATGCGCGTTGCACGAGCCCTGGTTCAGTGCGCTGGTGCTGTATGCGTCGGCGCTGGTGCTAAAACCCGCCAGCAGCGTCAACGCCATCATGGCGATCACAGCCAGAATTGCGATCTTTTTCATCTTATCCTTCTCCTTCATTGCTTGCTCTTCGGCCCAGGGCCCTCAAAGCGACCCTGGGCCAAGCCGTGTGTCATAAGCTCATGGAGCCTGACCGTTTGGGGAATGGGATTGGGACAAAGCGCCGGTTCCAGGAAAGAACCCTCTTAGCGCATCATGCCCATGCCGGAATAGCTGCCGGAGCCGTAGGAGCCGCCCATCATGCCGGAGGTCGATCCGCTGATGGCGTAGCCGCCGCCGCTCGCGCTGCCGGTACCGGTCATGGTGCCGGTAACGTTGTAGCTGGAGTTGGCGCCGCCCGTCATCGTCATGCTGTACGAATACGAGCCGGTGGCGCCGGTCAGCGTGCCGGTTCCCGTCAGGATGACCGTGCCGCTCATGGACATGCGCCTGCCGCCCATCATGCCGCCCTGGCGATAGCTGCTCATCAGGGTTTGTGAAACCGCTGTACGGGCGCCACCCAAGGCCACGGCCGGACCGGCTGACAGCGCCATAACAGCCGCCGTGACCACTGCAATAATGCCTGCCAGTGAAAGTCTTTTCATCATCTCGCCTCCTTGCGGGATTACCTTCTTGGCAGGATGAATTATAAAACTACGTTACGTAGTAGTCTATAGGTGGCTATTAAGCTTATGTTAAGCAAGTTAGGTGCGGCGCGGGAATCTGCTGCCTGGGCGGCCGGGGCCGCGGCAGAATCAGGCGCGATGTTCGTGCGCCGGCATCTCCGGCTGCATCTCCGCCTGGTTCATCATCTTCAGCATGCCGATCCCGCCGGTCCTCAGGAACCTGACCAGCATCGCCAGCGCCAGCGCCAGGAACGCCGCGTTGAGAACGGTGGTGTAGTTCAGGCTGATGCCCGCGAAAACCGTCGAGAGGCCCCGCTTTTCCGGTATCAGGCCCAGGACGCCGAACAGCGCTTCGATGACGAAGCCCGCTATCGCCATCGAGATGTACGAACCCGCCAGTAGGTAGAGACTCATCCTCATCCCGTAATATTTCCGGTAGATGTTGAGGATGGGCAGAATGATGAGGTCGGCGAAGATGAAAGAGATGACGCCGCCGAAGCTGATGCCGCCGTTCCACAGCACCACCGCCAGCGGCACATTGCCGATCGAGCAGACGAATGATATCAGCGATACCGCCGGCCCGATCAGCGGCCCCCATACCCTGGCCGCAAGACCGCCACCGAGAAACAGCGACTGCCAGAAGGAATCGGGCACCCAGGCGGCCAGCGCGCCAGCGATCAACAGGCCCAGAGCTATGTCCCGCCAGACGGATGCCCAGTCCATGAAAAAATACTGGCTGGTTGACGTCATGCCTTTTTTTGAGAATATCCGCCGCGGCAGGGAGCCGCCCCGCACTGACATGTCCATCTGCGCGTGGCCCTCCATCAGGCCCACCAGGCCCCTGTTTGCCTGCGTCCGCGCCGCTTCGACCAGCCGCCGCTTCAGAAAAATGCGGAAGAAAAGCGCCAGCGCCACGATCATCACCGGACCGCCAATGAACTCCGCCAGCGTGAATTGCCATCCCAGCAGGATCGCCATGATGATGCCCAGCTCGACTACCAGGTTGGTGGAAGCGAACTCGAAGATGATGGCGGCGGTAAAGTCGCCGCCCTTCCTGAACAGTGACCGGGCGATAGCCACCGCGGCATACGAACATGAAGATGACGCCGCCCCCATGACCGTTGCCATCGCCAGCGAGCGCGGCGAATCATCGGGCAGCAGCCGGGCCAGCTCCCGCCGCGAGACGACAGCCTGGATCACCGCGGAAACGGCAAAGCCCAGGATGAGCGCCCACAATATCTCCCAGAACATGTCGAAGGAGTTCGATAACGCATCGGTAAGCGAGTCGAGCACGAGCCTCCTGTCCCCCGGCTCAGCAGCCGCCGCTAATGTTCGGCGGCTTTCTTGAGCCGCGGCGTCTCCTGGTAGAGGATATCCCCCGCGCGGTCAAGATAATCACGGATCAGGTCCAGCTGCTGCCGCGAATAGCCGGACTCCAGCTTCGCCATCGCCCGCCCCAGCGGAGCGAAGAGCTTGGCCACCTCTTTCACCGTTTCGGGCACGATCTCAACCAGTACGCGCCGGCGGTCCCGGGTTTCCCACCAGCAACGTGCTCGACCTGTTCCTGCCCGGCATCCTGGCGCTGATGGCCTTCATGAGCGGCGCCAGCGCCGGCTTCGGTACCATCTTCGAGCTGCAGGCCGGCTACACCGAGCGGATCAGGGTGACGCCGGCCGGCCGCTTCGCGCTGCTGATGGGCCCGGTTCTTTCCAGCCTGACCTGGACTTATTTCTTCGTTACCCTGATCGTGCTGGTCGCCGTCCCCTTCGGCTTCCACATCCACATAGTCGGACTGCTGATCGCCTACGTCCTCCTGGGAATGCTGATGGTGCTTTTCGCCGCCTTTTCCATTTCGATCGCCCTGCTGACCAGAAAGATCAGCAGCTTCGCCGCGGTGGTCAACGGCATCAACCTGCCCCTGCTCCCGCCGGCGGGAATCATGCTGCCGCTGACGCTGGCGCCGGCCTGGATGCGCTGGGTTGCGCACTTCAACCCGCTGTACTACGTGGTTGAGGCCGACAGGCTGCTGGCCGCGGGCCAGTTGTGGGACAGCCAGATCGCCGAGTCGTTCCTGGTGATGGCCCCCCTGACGGCGCTGGCCGTGGCCTGGGCGACCCGGGTGTACCGCAAAGCCGTCGCCTGACCCCCGCGGCCGCCGGCGGTCGTCACCGGGGATCGCGGCGGCCGTCACCGGGGATCACGGCGGCCGTCAAGCTTCGCCGCGAAGCAAACGCCGACCGGTTAGCGAACCGCGGCGGCGGGAATCTGAATACCAGGCTGGTTGTAGGCTGGCTGGTATCGCGCCTCCCCGAAGTGTTAGAATCAGCCCCGGCGGCCGGCATAGCGCGCCGGCTCATTGCAAACGGTCTGGTGGACAGGGTTTATGCTTTACATCGAAAAGCTGCGGTACTTCTACAGCACTGAAGCCAGAAGGCTCTTCAGCCCGATCACTTCCATCCTCGGGCGCACCAGCATCTCCCCCAACCTGCTTACCGTCTTCGGGCTGCTGCTTACCCTGGGGGTGGCGCCGCTGGTCTGGACCGGTCATTATGTCACCGCCGCCATCGTTTTTACGCTTGGGAGCTTTTGTGACATGCTCGACGGCGCAGTGGCCCGCCTGTCGGAGCGGGTAACGCCTATGGGCGCCTTCCTCGACTCGACCTTCGACCGGGTCGGCGAGGGCGTGGTCCTGACAGCGGTCGCCCTGGCGTACGCCCGCGACGGTTCCCTGTGGGTCGTTGGCGCCAGCTTCGCCACCATGATCGGCTCTTTTCTGGTGAGTTACGCCCGCGCCCGCGCTGAAGCGCTGGGGCTGGACTGCAAAGTGGGTCTGATGACGCGTCCGGAGCGCCTGGTGCTGCTGGGCCTGGGTCTGCTGCTGCAAAAGTTTGGCGTGCTGCCGGTTGTGATGTATATTCTATCGGTGCTGACGGCTGTGACCGTGCTGCAGCGCGTCCTGCACGTCCGGCGCCGGTTCCGGGAGGCGGAGGCCGCCTCGACGACAGAACCGTAGTGACGATGGCTTCGGTTTCACCCGTTACGCCCATGGCCCCGGGGCCATGTTCCTTGTTGACTACCTGGAGGTTACAAAGCCTTGAGTAATGATGTCAGAGTAGCAATCATCGGTGCGGGAAACTGCGCGTCCTCGTTTGTCCAGGGAGTGCAGTATTACAGGAACGCCAAGGCAACCGACCCGGTTCCGGGCCTGATGCACGTCAACCTCGGTGGTTACCACATCAAGGACATAAAATTCGTGGCCGCCTTCGACGTGGTCGAGGGAAAAGTTGGTAAAGACCTCTCCGAGGCCATTTTCGCCCATCCCAACAACACGGTGAAATTCTGCGACGTTCCCAAGACGGGCGTGAAAGTCGCCCGGGGGATGACACATGACGGCATCGGCAAGTACCTGTCCCAGGTGGTGAAGAAGGCGCCCGGCAAGACCGACGACATCGTCGGCATCCTAAAGGAAACCAAGACAGATGTCGTGGTCAGCTACCTGCCGGTCGGCAGCGAGGAAGCCACCAAATGGTACACCGAGCAGATTCTGGCGGCCGGCTGCGCCATGGTCAACTGCATCCCGGTGTTCATCGGCCGCGAGGATTACTGGCAGCAGCGCTTCAAGGAGCGGGGACTACCGATTATAGGTGATGATATCAAGTCGCAGGTGGGAGCCACCATCGTCCACCGCATCCTCGCCAGCCTGATGCAGGATCGCGGTGTGAAGCTGGAGCGCACCAGCCAGCTGAACGTGGGCGGCAACTGCGATTTCCTCAACATGCTGGAACGCGAGCGCCTGGAGAGCAAGAAGATCTCCAAGACCAACGCCGTCACTTCGCTGCTGGATTTCGACATCGGCGCCGACAACGTCCATATCGGCCCCAGCGACCATGTTGCCTGGCTGGAGGACCGCAAATGGGCCTATATCCGCCTGGAGGGCCGCTCCTTCGGCGACGTGCCGCTCAATATCGAGCTGAAGCTGGAAGTGGTCGACTCGCCGAACTCCGCAGGCATCGTCATCGACGCCGTCCGCTGCGCCAAACTGGCGCTCGATCGCGGCATTTCCGGCACGCTCGAAGGGCCGTCGTCTTACTTCATGAAGTCGCCGCCGATCCAGCATCCGGACGACATCGCCCGCAACATGACCGAGGCCTTCATCGCCGGGGAGCCAGCGGCCGAATAACCGGCTCCGCCAGCAGCCCCAAACAGCGCCATTTCCCGCCCCGGCCAGCGCCTGACGCTGGTCGTGCAACCCACCGACTGCATGCCCCGTGCCCGCCTCGACGCGGGGCGGTTTCTCTCCAGCTGCGAAAAAATTTCCTTCCGAGGTCATTAAAATAAGTTATTAGCCTTTTCATAGATAAGAATATTCATTTATAATAAATGCGTGGCAGTTAGTTATGTTTGTCACGTTCTTTTTTGGCTAGGGGAAATCCAAACAAAGGAGAAAAAATGTCCACCAGCAAGATCCTGTCTGTAATCATTCTCGTGGTCGGACTCGGTCTGATAGCCGCGCCGTTCGGTTACCAGATGTTCGACAGGGCATCCGCGGGCGCGAACATGATGAGCGCGTTCGAACCGGTGCTGACACGAGCCAACGTCACTACTTTCCAGGGACACATGCAGACGTTCTCCGGGATGAAGACTGACATGAACAAGATGATTCCAGCACTGGCGCAGCAAATGGGCATGACCACCGACCAGATGAATCAGATGATCAGCCAGCAATTCCCTGGCATCGCCAATGGCGTGAAGCAGATGGACAAGATGGGTTCGGACTTTAACAAGGTCATCACCGTGATGGACCAGAACGTCGAGAATTTCCAGAAGGCCGATAAGTTGCCGATGAGAAGCATGCCCTGGTTCTTCATCATCGCCGGCGGAGCGCTGGTAGTGCTTTCCGGTGCGCAGTTGCTGATCCCGGGCAAGAAATAATATCTTCATAGCGTGCAGAGCCGCCTTCCTGCTTCAAGGGCGGGCGGTACGGGCAAGGCGGTCTCTCGCGGGACCGCCTTGCTAGTTTTCTGGCTTTAAATTAACCTGTAGTGCGTGACCGGATCGGCTGAAAAACTCAAGGTGGGGCTCGTCTCACCGTATTCCTGGTCTTCACAATGGGGGGTAAACCGGCACATCCGGGGCATTGCCGCCCGCCTGACCGAGGCCGGTCACAATGTGGCCGTCATCGCGCCGGCCGAGGAACGCGAGCTGGCTCGGGCCGCCCGGCGCGAAGCCCGCGCTGCGCGGCGAGCGGCGCGCAAGCCCGCAGCGGGCCAGGATAATGCAAAACCGGTGAGCCGTCGCAGCATGGCCGTGGAGGGCGTCAGAATCCACAGGATTCCGGGTACGTTCCGGGTTCCATACAGCGAATCGCTGGCCAACCTCGCCCTGCCGCTGGAAGTCACTGACCAGCTGGACGCTCTCCTCTCGCGCGAGAAATTCGATATCCTCCACCTGCACGAGCCCTATCCGCCCAGCCTGTCCTTCACGGCGCTGCGCCTGGCCCGCTGCCCGACGCTGGCGACTTTCCATACCGCCGGCGAGCGCTTTCTGGGCTTCCAGCTGATGCGGCCCGTCGTGGAACGGTTTCTCGCCCGCCTCGACGGCCGCGTCTGCACTTCTCAAAATACGCGCCGCGCGGTAGCGGGTTATTTCCCCGGCAGCTATGAGGTCATCGGTCCAGGAGTCGACACCGGAAGGTTCTTTCCACCCGGCGGGGAGCGCGACGATGAGTCGCCGCTTATCCTCTTTGCCGCCTGGAATGACCCGCGCCGGAGCCAGGCGCTGCTCCTGCGCGCCATGCGGCTGTTTCCGGAAGACATCCCGCCCTTCCGGCTGGCGATCGTCGGCGGTGAGGAGCAGGGCTGGCGCGCCAATCTCATCGTTCCCCGTCGCCTGAGAGCGCGCGTGTCCTTCGGCGGCCGCGTCGCGCCCGAACAGCTGGCGGAAGCATACCGAGAAGCCGGAGCACTGTGCGCCCCCTACGCCACGATGGGGCTGGCGGGCGCCGTCCTCGAAGCGATGGCCTGCGGCTGCCCGGTTGTGGTCCCGGGAGAGGGCGGCATCCGCGAGCTGGTGGGTGACGGAGCCGAGGGCGTGCTGCTCGACCATCCCTATTCTTACAACCTGGCGGCGGGCCTTGTTGACCTGTTGCGCGACGCCAGGTTAAGGCACTCCCTGGGCTCGGCGGCGGCGCGAAAAGCGCAGCGCTATTCATGGGAAAAAACAGCGGCGCGGCTGGAGAAAGCATACCTGAGCGCGCACCGGCGCCGGCGGCGGCCGGCCGTCGCCGCCAAGGCAATGGCCAGACAGGAGGACGGCCGGGCCATCCTGGCCGACCTCCACATGCACACCAGCTATTCAGGCGACTGCGCCACCACGCCCGAGGAGCTGCTCGCCGCCTGCCAGGAATGCGGGCTCGAGGCCATCGCCATCACCGATCACAACACCATCGAGGGGGCACGGGAAACGGCGCTGCTGGCGCCGCGCCACATGCATGTCATTGTCGGCGAAGAGGTCAAAACCACCGAGGGCGAGATCATCGGATTGTATCTGACGGAAGAGATCCCCCGGGGACTTTCGCTGGAAGAGACCATCCGGCTGATCCGGGAACAACAGGGGCTGGTGTACGTTCCGCATCCCTTCGACCCGCTGCACCTGACGCCCAGCTATCAGCTGCTGGCAAAAAACGCCGCCGACATCGACATCATCGAGGTCTACAATCCGCGCATCACATTCACGTCATTCAACGAAAAGGCGAGGCGGCTGGCGCGCAAGTACGATATCCCCGGGGGCGCCGGCAGCGATTGCCATGTGCCCCAGGGTGTGGGAACGGCGATGCTCAACCTGCGCAAGTTCAGCGGTCCCCGGGAGCTGCTGACCAGCCTGCGGGGAGCCGACATCATCCGCAGCAGCAAGAGCCCGATCTACCTGCACTCGCTGAAGCTGCTGAAAAACACTCGCGGGGCGATGGCAGGCAAACCCTGAGAGGCAAGCAGGGGAGACCCGGGCCAAGTCGCTTCCCCTGAAGCGCATGGGGATGGAAGAAAGACGTTCTGTCGGGCTCAGCTGGCGGCGCTGAAGCCGCGCATTGATTCGACCACGGGCGAGGTCGAGCGGCCGAGCGCCCGCAGGAAGGCATCGACGCAGGCCGGATCGAACTGGGTCCCGGCACACCGCTTCAGTTCGCCGACCGCTTCCTCGTCGGTAAGCGCCTTTCGGTATGGCCGGTCCGCCGTCATCGCTTCATAGGAGTCAGCCACCGCCATGATTCTGGCTTCCAGCGGTATCGACTCGCCAGCCAGTCCGTATGGATACCCCTTGCCGTCGAAGCGCTCGTGGTGATGGCGCACCGCGGCCTTGAGCGCCGGCGTGATCTTGACCGGCTCCAGGATCTTGGCGCTGACGATCGAGTGTTTTTTCATCAGCTTCCACTCGTCCACAGTCAGCTGGCCGTCCTTGCTGAGCACGGTATCGGGGATGCCAATCTTGCCGACGTCGTGCAGATACCCCGCATACTTGAGAACGTCCAGCGCGCCCTCATCGAAGCCGAGCTGGCGCCCGATCATGGTTGCGTATTTGGATACCCAGTCCGAGTGCCCGCGCGTGGATGGGTCCTTGGCGTCAATCGCTTCGGCCAGCGAGCGGATCGTGCCGACGAAAGCTTCTTCCAGCGCCTCGTGCGACAGCGCGTGTCCGACAGCGACGGCCCCCTGGTTCACGATCGTCTGACAAAGATCGGCTTTCTCCTTGTTCAGGGGACTGCGCTCCCAGCTCCGTTGTTCGCCGATGCTTACCAGGCCGACAACAAATCCACCCACCACGAGCGGATAGATCATCATCGATCTGGTAGCGCCCATCAGCGTCTGCTGACGTTTGGTCAACTGGATCTCCGCGCGCCGGCCGCCGACAATCACGGCTTCTTTTGTCTCAACCGCTTTTTTGTGGTCAGGCAGCTCCGCCAGGGGAAAAGACATGCCGATCTCCGATTCCCAGCGGATGTTGCGCGCAGGGTGAGCCGCGATCACACGGATGTGCTGTCCATCCTCACTCAGCAGCGAGATGCGGCAGAAAGTGGCGTTGACCGCTTCGACGATCCGAGCCGCCAGCAGCTGCAGCACCTGGTCTATATTCAGCGAAGACGCCACTGTGTTCGAAACTTCGAGCATCAGCCGCAGCCGGCCGGCCCTTTCCTGCTCGGCCAGCAGCGCCCGCTCCTTCTCCCGGGCGATGCCGACGCGGAAAAAGCTGAGCGACAGCCCGGCGGCGGCAAACAGGCCCCAGCGGCCAAAGAGCTCGATGACCAGCTGGTTGTGCTGGGAAAGCTGGGGCAGCAGCCTCGGGATAAAAATGATGGTATAAATGGCGATGATGCAGCCGGTGACAATCAGGAGGTTTCGGCGGCCGAAATATCTCGCTCCGATGGCGATTGGGATGAAATAGCCCAGGTAGAGGAATTCCTGGATGTCGTGATCGTTATCGGAAAGGAACTGCAGCAGCGCCATGACCGCGATGAGGCCGGCGACCGCGAGTGCGGCGCGGTTGTCGAGAAACGCGCGTAGCCTGCCCGGCTTCGCTGCCTGAGCGACCCTCGCTTCCTGGTTGTGAACCTTTTCCAACGCGCGAGTTCCTTTTTGCCCGTACCCTGGGCCTGGAGAGCGGCCTTGCCGCCGTCCGGCAGCCGGTCCGCAGCCAAGCGTCCTGATATTACGGCGCTCAAATTCAGGTTTCGGCAAATCGACCTCGCCGCTTGAGCGCTGCGAGTCAGATTGGTGCGGCTGGCGTCTTGGTAAAATGAAATTGAATGAAAATAATCACAGGAGCAGGATTTGACTCACATCCACATCTCATTTCACGGTAAGCTGATCGGCATCCTGCTGGCGCTGGCTTTTATCGGCGCGGCGGTGACCAGCATCGTTTTTGTCACCGAGCACAACGAGGCCGAGGGTGATCCGCCAGTCGCTTTCCACAACCCCTTCGGGCTCTACGGTCCAGGAACGCTGGACGAGGTCCCCACCAGCGCCGGACTGCAGATGATCGGCGCGCTGGGCCTGAGTTCGCTTGCGGCCTATCAGGATTATTCGCTGGGGCTGGTCCGCGATGTCGGCGTCAGCTGGGTCCGGATCGACTTCATCTTCG
>JAJYLK010000214.1 GCA_021787775.1 Actinomycetes bacterium
GGATGAATGACAATAAAGTAGTTTCATTTCGGGCGCCGGGACCATTCAGCCAGGAAGCCAAGAAACGATGGAACAAGATTCCAAAGTGGGCGCAGTCAAAACTGTTGGAAAACGTCTGGTGTGTTGAATGTCGCGTTGCGGTTTCCATCATTCTGGAAACCGCCGAAATGCAGGACGATGATCTGCTTCTACGAGGAAAATGTGAGACCTGTGGGCATGAAGTCTGTCGGCTTGTTGAACCCGAGGCGGATTGAAGCCTAATCCGCCTGACACAGCGTCACTATCCGCTCCAACCGACTTAAAATATTAACTTCAGAGTTCGAATACCATTGCACCGCCTCCACCATGTTTCGCGCCTTTGAAAATGCCTTAGCCAAGGCATTTTCTCGCTCGCGCTAACGTAAACTCGTGAAGTTGCTCGGTAAGGACTTCGGGCGCCAGCCGTGCGCCACTCGAAAATCCCTTTCAGTGACTGGCGGATTCGCGAGCTTGGCTCACGCCGCCATCCCTTCTTCCACACTCAGCGCCAGGGCCACCCGGTCGATGCCGATCGCCGCCAGCGCCCGCGGCACCGTGCCTTCGCGCGCCTGCAGCAGCGCCAGGAGCAGATGTACCGGCTCGATGCGCTGCTTTTCATCCTCAAGGATGCTGTTCATATAGGCGCGCTTGATCACTAGCGTGGCACTGGATCCCCATCTGGTCTTTTTCTTCTTCAGCTTTATGCCGGAGCGGTTCAGTTCACCAAAATCCTTGATATCCACCCCGGCGGCGCTCAGGCTTTTCTCAAACTCGGCCTGCAGCCCGCCGACGATGCCGTTGTGGTCCAGACCGAACCTAAGCAGCGCCGCCTTGCCGCCGTCAGAATCATGGCTGGAGATCGCCAGCAGGATGTGTTCCGCCTCCACGCTGGGCGAGCCGAGATCGACGGCTTCGTGAACCGCCTGTTTGAGGATCTGCTTCGTTTCTTTCGTCATCCTGGTCATGGCTGTCTCCCGGGTTTGATGCCGGCGGCGGCCAGCCGGCCGGCGTGTTTTTTATGAACCGCCTGCCGGGTGACGCCCAGCGCTTCAGCGACGCGGGCCAGGCTCCAGCCTTCGCGGACAGCCTGCTCCACCTGTGCGTTTTCCAGGGAGTCGGCCAGCCGTCTGAGCGCCACGACGGCCGCTAGCCCTTCGCGGGGAGTCATCTTCGCGGGCAGATCGGCTTTCATACGTCAACTATAGTTGACACTTCGGGTTTTGTCAACTTTTGTTGACGTAATGGCGCGGCTCCCGCTAGCGCGACGCCGCGCCGGGCCCGGCGGTCTGCTCGACCCGCGCCGTGACCTTCTCCATCACCACCGAGGCTTCCGTGAGGCATTTCAGCCCCTGGCGCACCTCCGCTGACAGCTCCCCGGGATGTGACGCGATCATCTCAACGCAGTATTCCATGAACTGCCGCAAGCCGGGGAGCTCCTGCCGCCAGATCTCACTTGCGGCCCGGCCCTTCTCTGCAGCGGCGGCACGCTCGGCGCTTGAGAGAATGTGCCTTAAGTCGGCATCGATCGATCCCTCTCCCGCACCGAAGCACACGCGGATTTGCCGGTCGATTTCCCCTCTGGCTGCGCCGATCATCGCCGCCACGTCCGCATCCGCCAGCCCGCGGCTCTGGCGGATGCTCTGGTTAGTCTCGGCAAAGCGGATGATCTCCCCGCCCAGATTATCCAGCCGCTGACGGATGCTTTCGTTGATCTGCTGCACCAGGTCCATGCTTTCTCCTTGGCTCTTGCCCTACTTCTACCCGAAAACACCGGTTAACAGCGCTCACGACCGGCTTTTTCCGGGTATAGATACAGCAACGGGCGGCAGTTGGCCGCCCGGAACACGGAAACGTGAACTAGAGCCTGCCCATGCCGGAAAAATCCAAGCGGCCTGCGCTGCTGAACAGCCTTACCCCGCTGGAAAGATCAGAGCTGGCCGGGCTGACCCTTTCCTATATCAATGACGAGATCGTCGCGGCGCATTCGGAGATCGTCCATTTCGGCGAGGCGACCTTCATCGGCCACGGCGAATATGTCAACCGCCTGGAGGATTTCCTCGCCGGCAACGGCGGCCGGCGGTTCGTTCCGCTGCCGGCCTGGGATCCGGCCGAGCCTATTCCCAAAGAATTCGACGTTGTCAAAGAGCGGGATGACGGCACGCCGCGGCCGCCGCTAAAAAACCTGAACCCGGGCATGCCGCTGCCGGCAAAGTTCGTCATGCCTGAACTGTGTGACTTCGGTAGCGCCGGCTCTCTGGGGAATGAGATCAACCCGTGGCACGTGCATGTGCACACCACCGTCGGCGGCACGCTGGGGCAGTTCCGTATCGCCTCCGCCGCGCCGATCTTCTGGAACTTCCATGTCTTCGTCGGCCAGGTCTACCGCGACTGGCAGCGCTTCTGCAGCGGGCAGGCGCCTGCCGGGACCTAGCAGCAGCCGCCGGTGTCCTCGCCGCTGCAGCCGCAGGTCGGCTCGCCGCCGGTGAGCGCCGCCTTGATGAGCGCCGAAGCGCAACCGACGCCGCTGTCCACG
>JAJYLK010000215.1 GCA_021787775.1 Actinomycetes bacterium
GCAAAGCGTTTATCTGGGCGGTGGTACGCCGACCCTCATCGGAGCGGGGCCGCTCGCCAGGTTGCTGGCGGCTGTCCGGCAGCGGTGCGCGGCGGATGCCGAGATCAGCGTGGAGGCCAATCCGGAAACGGTGACGCCGGCGCTGGCCGGATCCCTGCTTGCGGCGGGAGCGACGCGGATTTCGCTGGGGGTGCAGAGTTTCAGCGAGCGGTTGCTGCGGAACCTGGAGCGCTCCGGTGACGCCGGGCAGGCCGCCAGGGCCATGAAGGCGCTGCGCGCGGCCGGGCACAGTAACGTCTCTCTGGATCTTGTCTTCGGCATCCCCGGGCAGACGCGGGCCGGGCTGGAAAAGGATCTGGCCGCGGCGCTGTCGCTTGAGCCGGATCATCTTTCCTGCTATGAACTGTCCATCAGGCCTGGCAGCGGGTATGCGCGGCGCTGGGAGGCGGAACTGGAAACGGCGGAGGCGGAAAGCGACCCGTTTTACGAGATTGTCGTCGATACGCTCGAGGCTGCCGGATACCGCTGGTACGAGACCAGTAACTTTGCCTTGCCTGGCCGGGAGTGCCGCCATAATCTCGCGTATTGGACGGGGGCCGATTATCTCGGGCTTGGCGCCGGCGCCTGGAGCACGGTGGGACTCAAGCGGTGGCAAAACATCCCCGATCTCGAGCGGTACATCGGCCGGATCGGCAAGCTCGCCGCTGTTCGCAGGACGGAGGATCTGACGGCGGAGCTGAAGCTGTGGGAGCTGGCGATGCTTGGTTTGCGGTGCGATCACGGCGCCTCCCGCGGCGAAATTGCCGCCGTGCTCGATCTGGAGCAGGAAAAAAGCCTGCAACGAAATGGATTCATCATGACCGGCAGTGATAAAATATGTTTGACGCGCGACGGACGCTTCGTTGCCAACGAAGTCTGTGCGCGCCTTTTGCGCAGTATCGAGGATCCGCGACGGCCGGCGGCGCGTGCCGGCTACGGCTGTCCGGGGACGTAACAAGACGGATCGATATCGATTATGCTGACACCCAGACTTGAAAAAATCATGATCGCCGTGGTCGAGTACCACATCGCCAGCGGCCGGCCGGCCGGCTCGAAATGCTTGTGCAGCTCGGGCGATTTCGGGGTCTCGGCGTCGACCATCCGGGCGGAGCTGTCCCGGCTGGAGGCGCTGGGTTATCTCGACCATCCCCACACTTCGGCGGGCAGGGTGCCTACCGACAAGGGTTACCGCTATTATGTCGACCACTTTTTCCAGGAAGGCCGGCGCAGGCGGCAGCCGGCGGAGCCGGATGTTCTCGGCGCCGAGATTGAGGAGGCGCTGCAGCGCTCAGCCAACGTGCTGGCGGAATCGACCGGGTTGCTGGCGCTGGTGTCCGCGCCGTCACAGGATTACGTGGCCATCAAGCACGTCGAGGTGCTCCGGCTGCATGAGAACATGGTGATGGTCGTGGTGATCACCGCCTCGGGCGGCATCGCCAAAAAGCTTTTCATGTTCGACGCCGCGGTGGACCCGGGCCTGGTCGTCTGGGCGGGAGGATATCTGAATGATTGCCTGCGCAATGTCGACCTCGGCAGCCGCCGGCTGCGGCTGCACCTGGAGGGGACACATCTGTCCGCTTCTGAAGCCGACTTTCTGCGGGCGATCGCGCCGGCGTTTACCACTTTGCCCGACAACGGGCTCGGCAGCCTGTATCTGGACGGCGTCTCCGGTTTCTTTGCCCGTCTGGAGCAGGGCCACGCCGAGCAGATCGGTCATCTGATGGGGCTGCTCGACCGCCAGGAAGAGATATTGCGGCTGCTGCGTTCGGCGTTGATGGAGCGGCGGGTATACCTGCTCATCGGCCGGGAGATGCCAGCGGCGGCTTTCAGGGACCTGAGCCTGGTGGCGGCCAACTACGGGCTCGATCACCGCAATCTCGGGACTGTCGGCGTCCTGGGACCGACGCGGATGGATTACGGTAATGTGATCAATTACGTGGAAGGAACGGCCCGGTCGCTCAGCCGTTGCGTGGAAGATATCTATAATTAAGATCGGCCGGTCGCGGGTAGCGGCGGACGATTCCCGGGGAGACGTTGCCTGCAGCGTCTCTATTATTTGGTGGACAATCGAGAAAGAAGTGGATTTATTGATGAAACGTGATTATTACGAAGTACTCGGGGTGCCTCGCACCGCGAATGAACGCGAGATCAAAAAAGCATTCCGGGCCCTGGCCCGCAAGATCCACCCCGATGTCAATACAAACGACCCTGAGGCGGAGGCCAAGTTCAAGGAGGCGGCCGAAGCGTATGAAGCGCTCAGCAACCCGGAGACGCGGGCGACGTACGACCGCTACGGGCATGAAGGCCTGAAGCGGGGCGGCTTCACCGATTTTTCGCAGGTTTCCTTCGAGGACATCATCCGCTCTTTCTTCGGCGATTCTGTTTTTGGTGACATCCTCGGCCAGGGATTCTTCGGCGGCGGGCAGGCAGGTCCGGTCAAGGGACAGGACCTCGCCGTCGCTGTCGAGGTCACCCTCGAAGAGGC
>JAJYLK010000216.1 GCA_021787775.1 Actinomycetes bacterium
CGGAGGATCGATCGACGTATCCGTACCGGACCGTCCGGTCACGAAACAGCCAGCCTGACGGCTGCCCGGGACTGGCCGGCGGCGGCACAGGTAATTTAAAGGCAGGGGATTGCCGAAAGCGAATCCGGCAGGTGCGCTGAGAAAGTAAATCGCAGATACAGCCGGCCGGAGAGCGCCGATGCCGGCCTCACATCGTGAAAACACCTAAAGACAAAAACACAGCCATAAACAGTGACGATAACCCGCCGCGGCGGCAGGCTTCGCGCGGGGAAAAGCGGCCCGCGCGCGGGAGCGTGCCGCCCGCCCGTGGGGATAAGCGGCCTGCGCCCAGGGAAAAGCAGGAGCGGGCTGCGCGCGAATACCCGCCGGTCATCGCTCTGGACGTGGGCACGACCAAGATCGCCTGCCTGCACGGAGAACTGGATGGCGAAGGCAACCTCATCGCCGTTACCGGGATCGCCAGTGTGCCCGCTGGCGGGATGCACAAGGGAGTGGTCGTGGACATGGCCGAGGCGACCGGGTCGATCAGGGCCGCGGCGGAGGCGGCAGCCGAGGCGGCCGATGAAGATGAGCAGGATGAAGCTGTGGCGGCGGCCGGTGTCTTCGTGGGCGTCGCCGGCTCGCATGTCGTCTCGATGAACCGCAGGGTCTCGATCACCAATCCCAATCCCGACCACCGCATCACCAAGGCAGAACGCCAGGCACTGCTGCGCAAACTGAAGGAAGTTGACGTACCGCCAGATCTTAAGTTGATACACGCCTTGCCGCGCGAGTACGTGCTTGACGGCCAGGACGGCATCAAGCGGCCGGTCGGCATGTACGCCACCAGCATCGAGATGGAGGGCCACCTTGTCTTCGGCGCGGTCAACTCCGTGCAGAATCTGGTGGGCGCCGTCGAGCACGCCGGGCTGCGCGTCGACGACATCATTCTCGAGCCGCTGGCTTCCAGCCGGGCCTGTTTGAGCGAACAGGACATGCGCTCCGGGACGCTGCTGGTGGACATCGGTGGCGGCACCACGGACATCGCCCTGTTCGTTTCCGGACGGTTGGCGCATTCGGCGGTGCTGCCGGTGGGCGGCAACCATATCACCAGGGATATCTCTGTGGGACTCAAGGTGCCGCTGGCCGCAGCAGAAAAAATCAAACTGGAGTTCGGCCACGCGCAGAGCCACCTGGTTGAGGACATTGAGATGGCCCGGGTGATGGTCGAAGAGCCGGGAGATGCCGGAGAGCGCCCGGTGACCTTTTCACGCAAATTCCTGGCGCGCATCATCGAAGCGCGCGTGGCGGAGATTTTCTCACTGGTTTTGCAGCAGGCGAAAGACAGCGGCTATCTCTCGAGCGTTGCTTCAGGGATTGTAGTCACGGGGGGTTCAAGTCAGCTTGAGGGTATCTGCGGGCTGGCGGAGCTGGTGACAGAATTTCCCTGCAGAATAGGTTCTCCCGCCGTGGCTGGGAGCATTGTTGACATCCCCAGTAATCCCGTTTATGCTACCGCCGTAGGCTTGCTTTTGTTTGGAAGCGAGAGAGTTTTTGCGCGGGGGCCTAGTCAGCCGCCAGAACCATCTACCAGTACTTTAGGGTTATGGGAAGAGGTTCTGGCGAAAGTTAAGGGTTGGTTTGGGCTGCGTAACAAAACCTAGACCCTGGAGGTTTTGACCATTATGTTGGATCCTGGCAGCAGTTACCTGGCAGTCATAAGAGTTGTTGGAGTAGGGGGTGGCGGCACCAACGCGGTAAACCGCATGGTGGACGCGGGCCTCAAGGGCGTCGAGTTTATCGCCGTGAACACCGATGCGCAGGCGCTGCTCATGTGCGACGCCGACGTGAAGCTGCATATCGGGGGCAAGATCACCCAGGGGCTGGGAGCGGGCGCCAATCCTGAAGTGGGCCGGGAAGCCGCCGAAGAGAGCCGCGACGAGATCCGCGAGGCGATCAAGGGTTCCGACATGGTCTTCGTCACCGCCGGCAAAGGCGGCGGCACCGGCACAGGAGCGGCGCCGGTGATTGCCGAGATCGCCAAGGAGCTCGGCGCCCTTACCGTCGGTGTGGTCACGCGCCCCTTCTCGTTCGAAGGCAAGCGCCGCAGCGACCAGGCTGAGGAAGGCATCCGCGCCCTGCGCGAGAAGGTCGACACTGTCATCATCATCCCCAACGACCGCCTGCTGCAGGTGGTCGAGAAGCGCACTTCCATCATCGACGCTTTCAAGGTTGCCGACGATGTTTTGCGGCAGGGTGTCCAGGGCATCACCGACCTTATCACTGTTCCGGGACTTATCAACCTGGATTTTGCCGATGTCAAGGCCATCATGAAAGACGCAGGTTCGGCGCTGATGGGCATCGGCGTCGCCAGCGGCGAGAACCGCGCCGCCGAAGCGGCCAAGGCCGCCATCTCCTCGCCGCTGCTGGAAGCGTCGGTGGAAGGCGCGACCGGCATCCTGCTCAACATCACCGGCGGCCCCGACCTGGGGCTGTTCGAGGTGAACGAGTCGGCGGAGGTCATCTCCAGCGCCGCTGACGCCA
>JAJYLK010000217.1 GCA_021787775.1 Actinomycetes bacterium
GATCAACCTCTTGACGAGGGTCGCGGGCTTTGACCGCCGGTGGGGAATTCCACCCCGCCCCGAAGATATTGCTGCAAAGTACAGCTATTAAATTAGGTCGTTCGTGAAAATGATAACAAAAACATTCACGGGTTCATAGTTCGCGGGATATTTTTTTTCGCGGGTGGCAGCGTCAGCTGCGGGCACGGCTACGGCTGCGAGTCCAGCCTGCGGGCCATGGCGTCGATCAGTCCGCGGGCGGCGGCTGCCGGATCGGCCGCCCCGAAGACGGCGGAGCCGGCGACGAACAGGTTGGCTCCCGTGTCAAGCGCGGCCTCGATCGTGTCCGGCGCAACGCCGCCGTCGACCTGGAGTCCGGTGCCCTCGGGCAGCAGCATGCGCGCGCGCCTGATCTTGGGCAGCACCGACGCGATGAACTGCTGGCCGCTGAAACCGGGGTTGACCGTCATCATCAGCGCAAAATCGATGTCGCCGGTGACTTCCTGGATGGTGGCCAGCGGCGTCGCGGGGTTGATGGTGACGCCGGCCTTGCAGCCCGCGGCGCGGATCTGGGCCAGCACCGCGTTCAGATGCGTGCAGGCCTCGGCATGGACGTTGATCCAGTCGGAGCCTGCGGTGGCAAAGGCATCGATGTACCGTTCCGGATTCTCGATCATCAGATGGACGTCCAGTGCCCCGCCCGCCTCATGCACCTGGTCGCGGATGTGCTCCACCACAACCGGTCCGATGGTGATGTTGGGGACGAAATGTCCATCCATCACATCGACATGGATGACGCGGACGCCGGCGTCCATCACCACGCCGATCTGGGATTCGAGCTGCCCGAAATCGGCGGAGAGAATGGACGGCGCCAGCTGATATGTGGTTAAAAGGTCGTCGCTCACGCTGGTGATTCTAGCACAGAATCATTTTCCGGAAGGCCGCTGGCGTCACTACAACAGCCTGAACCTGGCGAAAACAAGGAAATAGACGATTTCCAGCAGCGCAAACAGCACCACGGTGGCGATCCCGACGATGACGGCCGCCCGGGCGAATTTCCTGCCTTCCGGAGGCGACTGCTTTTTCTTGATCTTGTCCAGCTCGATAAAGCCAAGGATCACGCCGGCGACGCCGGTAACACAGTTGGTGATGCCGGCGATGGCCAGCACCAGGGCCAGAATAGCCAGGGTGCTGGGTCCTGATTTTACCAGCGCCTGCCCGCAGGCGGCATCGGGGCGGCAGAAAAGCGAGCCGTCGGAGAACTCCACAGCGCAGGCATGGCAGAAAGGCTGGCCGCAGACGACGCAGACCCCCGCCGCCTCTTTATCGGGATGGTTGAAGCATCTCACCGGCTTTCGCCAGCCGTCTCATTCCCGGTGCCGCCGCCGCGCATCCGGATCAGCCGGAGCACTTGCGTCTCCCGCGCAGCGCAGCTGGCTTAGCCGTTCGCACTCGCATGGCCCTATTTGATCACCCCGGCGATCGCCAGAATGATCATCAGCGCGATGAACGCACTCATCAGCGCCGTCACCACCGTGCCGATCACAGCGCCGGCGATGGCGAACCCCCGTCCTTCGGGCGGCGACTGTCCCCGCTTGATGTTCGCCAGTTCTATGTAACCGGTAATCATGCCGGGGATCGCCGTGATCAGGCAAAACAGAAAGCTGGCCGCCGACAGGGCCAGTGAGATGATCGCCAGCACGCCCGGCCCCTGCCTGGGAGCGGCGCAGATCTGCGAGGCGCACACACGGCAGAAATAGCGGCCTTCAGCGGTCTGGGCCACATCCTGCGCGCAGAACGGCTTGCCACAGTTGGCGCACTCGCCGGCGGCTTCCACTCCGGGATGATAAATGCAGTCTGTCATGTCATTTCCCTGGCGCCCAGGCTCCGGCTCCGCACGATCTACGCCGTGACGGCCGCGGCCAGACGAGCCTCCCAAACCTCATGCTGCTGAAAATGCCTGTTAGGATCGGTGAGGACGGTATATATCCAGTAGATGCCGTAGATGCCGCAGGTCACCAGGGTCAGCAGGATGTAAACGATGAAATTCCGTTCCGGCACCACCGCATCCATGAGGATCGGCTGGCCGGGCATCCCCAGCGTGGCCATGATCTCACTGGCCCGCGCCATGAACCGCTGCTCGTTTGATTCATGGGCGCGAAAATCGTCGTTGAGGAAGTAGTAGACGTAATAGACGACGATGCCGACCACGATGCTCAATACCAGCCAGAGCGCGGGTGATTTCTCGCCGGCGCGGTCCCGGGCGGTGGCCTCCATGTGGATCCCCTCCAGCTGCGAGAGGTCCTGCTCCAGTTCTGCGCTTCTGCCGGCCGCCTCGGCCTTTTCCTTCAAAACTCCGATGAGGTGCTGGCGCAGATTGACCATGCGCTCGAAATGCTGCTGGCGGCGATCGAGCATCTTGTACAGCACGTAGATGCCGTAAATGCCGCAGGTGATCAGGGAGAGGAAGAACACCGGCCAGAAATTCTGCTGCCAGTCAGTCGCCGTCCTCAGGTTCATGTCC
>JAJYLK010000011.1 GCA_021787775.1 Actinomycetes bacterium
CTGGACGCCATAGCAGTAACCGCCGCGCTTGGAGATGAGGATGTTCATGGCCGGACAGAGCTCCCACGGACGCCGGGTCCGGCTGGAACCGGGGGCTTCACAGCTCTCCGATCGCCTGCATGATGCGCCTGCCGGCTTCGCGGTGGGCGCGGCCGCGCGACATGCCGGCGGCGTCGACGTCCACCGGCCTGCCAACCGAGATCGTGATCCGGGGCCGGCCAAACCTGAAGCCGCGCATCACCCGCTCGCTGCCGCGGATGCGCACCGGAATCACCGGCACGCCCGGCTCCATGGCCAGCATGCCTACGCCCGGCTGCGCCTCGCCCAGGAGGCCGCCGCGCTGCCTGGTGCCTTCGGGGAACATGCCGACGATGAAGCCCGCCCCGAGCAGCTCGCGGGCGCGGCGGATCGCTTCGCGGTCAGCCTCGCCGCGGCGCACCGGAAATGCCCCCAGCTTCGTGATCAGCCATCCGAGCCCCGGCGCCTTCCACAGCTCCGCTTTTGACATCCAGCGAATCTGTCCGGGAAAAGCGATTCCCACCAGGCAGGGATCGAGATTGCTGGCGTGGTTGGAGGCGATCACCGCCGGCCCGCGCCGGGGCCAATTCTCCGCCCCGTCGATGCGGACGCGGTAGATAAGCGTCAGCGGCGTCGTGAGGACGATGCGGATGAGGCCGTAGACCAGTGAGGACATGCCGTCGATGGCGCCGGTTTCAGCCATCGCGCTTTTCCCGGATGATGGCGGAAACCCTGTCGACGACTTTATCAATATTCATTTCCGTGGTGTCAACTATGACCGCATCGGCCGCCGCTTTCAGCGGCGCCACCTCGCGGCTGGAATCATAGTCGTCCCGGGCGGCGATCTCGCGCTCCATCTGCTCCTGCGAGATCTCTACCCCCTTTTCTTCCAGCTCCAGCCGCCGCCGCCGGGCCCGTTCGCCGTTTGACGCCGTCAGGAAGATCTTGACGTCGGCGTCGGGACAGACCACCGTGCCGATGTCGCGGCCGTCCATGACCACATCGCCGGCGGCCGCGATGACGCGCTGCCGGGCGACCATAGCCTCACGCACGCGCGCATGCGCGGAAACCTTGGAGACATGGGCGGAGACCTCCTGGCGGCGGATAGCGTCGGTTACTTCCCGGCAGCCGGCAAACACCCGCGGCATGCCGCCCGGCCCGGGCCGGAAGCCGATCTCCAGATCGTGCGCCAGCTGGCCCAGTTCCGGTCCGGCGTCAGGATGTATCCCCTGCTCCAGCGCCAGCAGCGTCACGGTGCGGTACATGGCGCCGGTATCCAGATACGGCCAGCCGAAGCGGTCGGCAAGCAGGCGCGATATCGTGCTTTTTCCGGCCCCGGCGGGACCGTCGATGGCGATGATCATGCAGCTCAGCTCCTCAGGCTCTCCATGGCCGCGCGAAATCCGGGATACGAGATCGCCACGCACTCGAATCCCTCGACGGTGACGCCCTCATGCGAGGCGGCGCCGGCCACCGCGCCCAGCATTGCCAGCCGGTGGTCGCCCTGGCTCCGGAAGCCACCACCGGCGGCGCCGCGGCCAGCCCCTCCCCTGCCGCCCTTGCCGCCGTGAACGACGAACCCATCCGGACGCGCCTCGATATTCACGCCGATGCCGGCAAGATTGTCAACCACGCCCCGGATGCGGTCCGATTCCTTCAGCTTCAGTTCCCCGGCCCCCTCCACCACGGTATCGCCCGCGGCAAACGCGGCCGCGAGCGCCACCAGCGGCAGCTCATCGATGGCGCGGCCGGAGATCTCCGCCCCGACCCTGACGCCCGACAGCTGTGCCGCGCGCACCCTGATGTCGGCGACCAGCTCGCCAGTGTAGCGGCGCAGGTTCCTCAGTTCGATGTCCGCCCCCATGGCGTTGAGGATATCGACGATGCCGGTCCGCGTGGGATTGACGCCGACCGCGGTCAGCTCGATGTCGGACCCGGGAATGATCGTGGCGGCGACGATGAAAAAGGCAGCCGAGGAAAGATCCCCTGGCACCTCCAGTTCGCTCAGGAGCAGCCGTTCAACGGGATAAACTTTCACCATGGGCCATTTGCGCCTGATCCTGGCGCCGGCCGCCGCCAGCAGGATCTCGGTGTGGTCGCGGCAGACCGCCGGTTCCCTTACCACTGACGGGCTATGGCCGAACAGGCCCGCCAGCAGCACCGCCGACTTCACCTGGGCGCTGGCGACCGGCATCCGGTAGTCGATCGCCCTGATGGCGCCACCACAGATCTTCAGCGGCGCAAAACGGTTTTCGCTCGCCTCGATGTCCACGCCCATCAGCTTCAGCGGCGCCGCGACCCGGTCCATCGGCCGCCGCCTGAGGCTGTCGTCCCCGTCGAGGGTGAAGCAGCCCTGCTGGCCGGCCAGGACGCCCGGCAGCAGCCGCATCGTCGTGCCGGAGTTGCCCGCGTCGATCGTCCCCGCCGGCGGCTTCAGGCCACGCAGGCCGGAGCCATGCACGCTCACCCGCCCGGGTTCGGAGTGGACGACGCCGACGCCACACGCCTCGAGCGCCGTCAGCGTCGAGGCGGTATCGGCCGCCTCCAGATAATTATGGATCTCCACGGCGCCTTCGCTGATGGCGCCGATGATCGCCGCCCGGTGGGAGATGGATTTATCGGCCGGAACCCTCAGGGTTCCACGCAGGCCGCCCGCGGCCGGCTCAAACAGCACACTGCCAGCTGGCATCTAACCCGCCCCGCCGCTGGAGAAGGGGATGGAGACGGCATCGTAGCCCAGACCCTTGAGGATCTCCACCGCCCGCTGCCCGGTGTCGCCGCCGGAGACCACCAGCGAGAGAACGCCGCCCTGTTCCACGCTGATGCGGTGGAAGGCGAGGTCGTCGATGTTGAGGCCGGCGTTGCCCAGCGCCACCGTGACGCTGCTGAGCACGCCCGGCCGGTCGGGCACAGGCACCTTGACCACGTAAAGGTCGGCGGGCTCCAGATGCTCGGCCGCCAGCATCCGGTCGCGGTTGGCGGCCGCCTCGGCGATCGCCGCCGCCAGAAACTTTTCGTCTTCCTGCCCGAGCGCCTCGCGAAAGCGCTCGATGGCGTGCACGTGCTCGCCAAGCACCTCGGCCAGCCAGCGGCGGTTCTCGATGAAGATGTCGGTCCAGACGCCGGCGTTGCTGCCGGCCACACGGGTGAGATCGCGGAAGCTGGGCCCGGCGGAAAGCAGCGCCTCGCGGCCGTCCAGGTTGACGGCGCCGGCCTGGTTCATCACCGAGTTGGCCAGTATGTGCGGCAGATGGCTCACCAGCGCCATGATGCGGTCATGCGCGTCCGGATCGATGGCTGTGGGACGGGCGCCGATGCCGGCAATGAAGCCGTGCAGCCGCTCGTAGCTGGATGGATCGACGCCGCTGCCGGAAGTGAGAAAGTATGTCGCCTTGTCAAAGAGGTCGGCCCGGGCGTTGGCGACGCCCGCCGTTTCGGAGCCGCAGACGGGGTGGCCGCCGATGAAGCGCCGCTCTTCCTCGGAGGTGAGCGCCGCCATCAGGCTGGACTTGGTGCTGCCCATGTCAGTGACGACGCAGCCGGAACCGGAGGCCGCCAGCGCCTGGCGCACCGCGTCCAGGACGGCTCTGACCGGCGTGGCGACGAAACAAAAATCGGCGCCGGCCACCGCCTCTTCGATGCTCGAAGCCTGATCGGTGATCGCCCCCAGCTCGAGCGCCTCCCGCATGGTGCGCTCGCTGCGGCTGAAGCCGTTTACCCGCTCCACGCCCAGGAGCTCGCGCGCCGCCAGACCCAGGGAGCCGCCCATGAGGCCGACCCCGATGATGGCAATCGTGGTGTCGGAGAAATCCGGCAAGGGCAGCAGGCCCCCTTCCTAGGAAATATGGCGGCCGGTCATCTCCACGTAGCGCCGGACCTCGGCGGCGAAGAGCATCAACTCATCCACCGGCAGTGATTGCGAGCCGTCGCACAGGGCTTCTTCCGGCTCAGGGTGGGTTTCGATCAGCAGGCCGTCGGCGCCCACGGCTACCGCGGCCAGCGACAGCGGCAGCACCAGGTCGCGCTTGCCGGTGGCGTGGCTGGGATCGACGACCACGGGCAGGTGGCACTGCTTCTTGATGACCGGGATCGCGGAAAGGTCAAGCGTGAACCGCGTCGCCGTCTCGAAGGTGCGGATGCCGCGCTCGCAGAGGATGACAACAGCGTTGCCTTCCTTGAGGATGTACTCCGCCGCCATCAGCAGCTCCTCGATGGTGGCGCTCATGCCGCGCTTGAGCAGCACCGGCCGCTCCACCTTGCCCACCTCGGAGAGCAGCTGGAAGTTCTGCATGTTGCGCGTGCCGATCTGGATGACGTCGGCATACTTGAGGATGGTCTCCACGTCGCGCGGATCCATCAGTTCCGTGACTATCGGCAGGCCGGTCTCCTGACGGGCGGCGGCCATGATCTTCAGCCCTTCCTCCCCCAGCCCCTGGAAACTGTAGGGCGAGGTGCGCGGCTTGTAGGCGCCGCCGCGCAGCATCGAGGCGCCCGCATCCCTGGCCTGGCGCGCGGCCACCATGTACTGCTCCTCGCTCTCGACCGAGCACGGCCCGGCGATGAGCGCAAAGGCGCCACCGCCCAGCGCATGGCCGTTGACGGTGACAACCGTGTCGTCCGGATGCGCCTGGCGGCTGGCGAGCTTGTAAGGCTTGAGGATCGGCATCACCCGGTCGACGCCGGCCATGGCATCAAAGGGCAAGGCCGAGATCCGCTCGCGGTCTCCGACGGCGCCGATGATTGTCACAAATTCTCCACGGGATACATGGCCGCGGGCGCCGACGCTGGCCAGCCGGTCGACAACGTGCTGGATCTGCTCCTCCGTGGCGTCCGGCTTCATCACGATCATCATTCTGGTATACCTCCGCCGCTGAAAATGGGATGAAAAGACAAAAAGTAAAAGGCGCGCATCCGGAGCTCCCGGACGCCCGCGAGGTTTACATTCTAACACTCTTCAAGGAAAGGAAAAACTGGAAGGAGCGTAAAAAAACCAAGCCCCAAGAAACCTGGGACTTCGGTTCTTCTGACTTTCCGCAGGTTCTTCCTGCTTCTTGTAAGGCCTCTTTGCCTTACCTTCCGGCGACCTTCGCCGCTTTCCTGTCAGAATCCCGTCCGTCTTTCGACTTCTTGGGGCTTTCACATCTCCCTCGCGGGAGGTGCAATCTTAATTTACCCGGTGGAAGAAAAACTAAACCACCCGGCAGACAGCTCCCCAGCTGCCGCTGCCGGGTGGCTCAATGTGCAGAGCCTGCGGCGCCCATCCGGTAAAAACCGCATTCCTACCGGGCGCCGCGCTCCGCTCTACACCTACCTGTTGCCTCCCATTTGGCTGCTGCCACCGGAAGACATGTGACTGGCGTCCGCATCGCTGCCAGAGGCAGGGGGCGTACCGCCATCAGTTTCGCCGTCGCCCCGCGGAGCGCCCATCGCGGGCTGCGGAGTAGTCGGCATCGTGGTTGCCGGCGGAGTCGCCGGATCGTCGTCTCCCTGGTGCGCGGCGCCGCTGACGGCCATGCCATGGTTCTCGACCTCGTTGCCGTTCGGCAGGGTCTTCGTGCCCATGTCGCCCTTGTCGCGCGCCACTTCGGAGACATCGTCGCCGTACTGGTTGGCGGCGGCATCGTGTTCGGCTTCCGCGTTTCCGTTGCCATTGTCGCCCGGCGTACCCGGAGCGTACTGGTTGCCGGCCGCGCCGCCGTACTGGCCACCGGTGGAGGTGCCAGTGGTCAGCGTTCCCTGACTACCCACTCCCGAGGAAGACCCCGTGATCGCCGCCACGCCGCTCTTCACGACATCCGGCAGCTGACCGGTGGCCGCGAACGCGGCGCCGGAGACGCCGAGCACCATGCCCGACACCATCATCGCCAGCTTGAGTTTTGTATTCATGCCTTACCCTCTTTCCTTTATGAAACTTGCTGCAGATAACTGCCTGTCTTAACTTAAGCGCCGCGGGGCAAATAAAGTTACGCATTATATGAAAAAATTTGTGATTATGCCGACGCCTTATATAGAGTCGGGGCTAGACAGCGCGGCATGGAACCAGTAAATGAAGTCCGCCGGCACATTCTACGACGATTTGTAGTAACATATTTACGGCAGGCGCTTCCCCCCTCTCCGATATATTTTCCAATAAGGTATTTATTCAACCCGTATCCAAACCCATGTCTGAGACGCTAGTAATAACAGGAGCCTTCGTTGACTGAGAAGCGCGAGCTGGCCTCACTGGTCAAGCAGGTCCAGAAAGGTGACCTGGAGGCCTTCGGCCAGTTATACGACCGGTTTTATGGTCCGGTGTTCGCATATGTACTGCATCAGGTGGGCTCCCCCGCTGACGCGGAAGACATTGTTTCGGGAGTGTTCCTGGAGGCGCTGCAGAAGATAGGTGGATTCACCTGGCGCGGCGCCGGTTTCGGAGCCTGGCTTTTCAGCATCGCCCGCAACGATGTGATGGATCACTTCCGCCGGCAGGGAAGGTCAAGGGAGGCGGCGATCACGGAGCAGCATATGGAACTTCCATCGACGGAGAGAGTGGACAGCATCGCCGAGGCGGCCTGGAACGAGCGCCGTCTGCGCGAAGCGGTCTGGCAGCTGTCGGAAGAGCAGCAGCAGGTCGTCCTGCTGAAGCTGATGGTTAATTTTAGCAACAGCCAGATCGCCGCGGTACTCTCCAAAAGCGAAGGCGCGGTAAAAGCGCTGCAGCACCGGGCGCTCGAGAACCTGAGGAAGATCATGGAGCCGGGGGCGAAGGATGGAACCGCTCTCGTCGACAGGGAAAGCACAATCTAGAAGACAGAAATGGCTGATATATCCGACATTTTAGATAGCAAGCTTAACGAAGCCCTGAGCGGCGGCGCCAGGGCGGCCGTGGACAGTGAGATGGCAGCGGCAGTGGCTCCGCTGGTGGAGCTGGGCTCCGCTCTGAGCGGCGCACTCAGGACCGGCATCCCGGCGCAGCCGCTGGCGGCGGTCAGGGAGAGCCTGCTTGTCAGGGCACAGGCCATCGTCAAGGATGCTCCCACGCGGCGATCCCGTTCCGTGCGGCGGCTGGTGCTGCGCCCGGCGGCTCTGGCCACGGTGCTGCTGGCGGCTTCGGCGGGCACGGCTCTGGCAGCCAATTCCGCCGGCCCGGACAGCGTCCTTTATCCTCTCAAGCAGGAACTCGAAAATGCCCGCAGCCTGATCGCGGTGCATCCCCTGGACCGCGCCGCCGTCAAGGCAGGCGACGCCGGCAAGCGCCTGGACGAGATCCAGGCAATGGTGAACAAAGACGAGCCCCAGTACGTAGGCAGCCTGCTGGCGGCTTACAACAGCGACATGTCCGAGGCCCAGTACCTGGTTTCGCAGGCGGCCGCCAGCGGGGACAACATCTCCGCCGTCACCGGCATGATCAATGCCACGCGCGCGCGGCACGATGCACTGCTGGCGCAGATCGCCGGCAAGGTGCCGGCTGACGTGCAGTCGATCATCAACCACGAAGAACAGGGTCAGGGCCAGATGAAGGGCGGCACCCCCGCAGGCCAGGACGGCCAGATGGGCAACGGCGCGCCCGCCGGCGGCATGCCTGGGGGCAACAGCGTCCCGGCCGGCAGCGCCTCCGGCGCCGGCAATAGCGGCATGTCCGGCAACGGTTCCGGGCAGATGCAGGGCGTCAGCCCCGCTATATCGCCGGAGCCGGCCAAGCCGGCTGAAAGCGGGATGGGGTCAGGCAGTCAACCGGCGGCGCCAGCGGCTCTGGCGCCTTCTCAGAGCAGTCCGCCGGCCAAGCCTGACAACAGCAACGGCGACAGCTCTGTTTCCGGAATGTCTGGCCAGCAGAACATGAGCTCCGGCTCCGGCGGCTCTTCCACGCCGGCGGGCGGCATGTCTGCTTCCCGCCGCTGAGCCCGCACCGCCAGCCAGCTCATTTCTGCCGATTCTGAAGGAACCCTTTCTTTCTCCATGTTTCCCCCCGCCGCTTTGGCGGTACTGTATAACCAGCAGCGGGGAGGCCGGTTTTCAGGCGTAAGGCTGGTTTCCCGTCCCCGGCCTGATATAATGATTAACTGGTATTACAAGGCGGGCTTAACAGGGCTGTTTGTCCCAGCTCCGGAAGGAGATCCCATGTTTGACGGCATACTAGCACCCCAGCATCTGATCATCATCCTGGTCATTGTGCTCGTGATTTTTGGCCCCAAGCGCCTCCCCGAGATCGGCCGCGGCCTGGGCAAGGGGATCCGCGAGTTCAAGGGTTCAATGAACGAGGTAATCGAGGGCGGCGACGACGCCAAGGAGAATAAAGAGGTAAAGAGCGAGTCCAAGAACTCGTAGGTCCGGGGTGACCCGCTTTTTTAGTTACTTCAGCTCCGCAAGCTTCCCCAGGAATATTTCGTTCTCTTTTTCGGTGCCGACGCTCACACGGATGTAGCCCGGGCAGGCCAGCGGCCGGCCGGGACGGACGATCACACCGCGCTTCATCAACTCCTCCGGGACATCATCGGCCGGCACCGCCAGACCGCTGACGTCGACCAGCATGAAATTGCTCTGCGTCTCGACACGGTCCAAGCCCAGCGCCGCCAGGCCGTCGTAAAGCTGGCGGCGGCCGGCGCGATTCTGGTCGCGCCGCTCCTGCAGCCGGTCTTCCAGGCTGAGCGCCTTTAGCGCCGCGGCCTGCGCCAGCATGTTGACGTTGAACGGCTGGCGCACCTTGTCGACTGCCTCACTCACCTCCGGCGAGCAGATGCCGTAGCCGACGCGCAGGCCGCAGAGGCCGTAGATCTTGGAGAAGGTCCTCAGCACCGCCACGTTCGGCAACTGCCCCCGCAGCGCCAGGCCCACCTGCGAATCCGGCTCCTCCACGTATTCGTTGTAGGCTTCGTCGAGCACCAGCAGGCAGTCTTCCGGGATGCGGGCGGCAAAAGCGGCTATGTCGGCATATGGCAGGTACGAGCCGGTAGGATTATGCGGATTTGTCAGGAAGACGATCCGCGTCCTCCCGGTGACGGCGCTAGCAAGCGCATCCAGGTCGTTGTCGAAGCCCGCGAGCGGCACCTTCACCGGCGTGGCGCCGCGCGCCCGCGTCACCTCCTCGTAGACCAGGAAGGTCGGATCGGAGAAGACCGCTTCCGCCCCGGGCTCAAGCAGGATCAGGCTCAGCCAGATAAGCAGCTCGCAGGAGCCGTTGCCAATGATCAGCTCCTCCGGCATGACGCGGTATCGCTCCGCCAGCGCCGCCTTCAGGCCGCGACATTCGGAGTCAGGATAGCGGTTGAGGTCATTGTATTTTTGTGTGATCGTTTGCAGGACCTCGGGGAACGGCGGCAGCGGCGACTCGTTGGAGGCCAGCTTGATGACGCTCTGCGGGTCGAGACCGTATCGCCGCGCCACCACCTCGATCGGCGCGCCGGCGACGTAGGGAGTGATGTTTTCCAGTTGGGGGATGAATTTCATGGTTATCAAGTTTGTCGCTGCCAATGAATGTTATCACAGGACTTCAGGAAATCGCGCCGCTCCCCGGCCGGCCGGTTGCCCTCCCATAAAAAAGCCGCCGCGACTGCGAAAGCGGGCTGATTATTCCGGCAGGTCGGTGCGCAGCTGCCGCGCGTCGCGCAGGTAGGCGTGGCGGACCTCGTCCTTGGCCCTGGGCGAATAGGCGTGCATCATGATGCGGACGCAGCGCGCGACGGCGCCGGCTACGGGAATCTCCTGCGAGCAGAGCAGCGGCGTGTGCGAGAGGCCCATGTTGCGGGCCGCCACGGCCGGGAAGTCAGAGACCAGATCGGGCGTGGCGGTGAAGATGATGCTGACGATGTCGCCCGGGTCGATATTGTTGCGCTGCATTATCTCGTAAAGCAGTTCGCCGGTGCGCTCGCGGATATCTTCCGGGGTATCGCTGTCAACAGTGGTCGCGCCACGCACGGCCACCAGGCGCCAGCCATCCTCCTTCATCGGTTGTCCTTCCTGGCGGGCTCGGGCGCGCGCCGCCGGGCGGGCTCGACCCTGGCCGGTATCACTGCATTCATCGCCTGTCCTTTTTCACGAGTTGCTGCAATGCTTTGACTTCATCTCCGGAAAGGGGCCGCGACGCCCCCGGCGCCAGGCCCTCGTCAGTTAACATAGCGTATCTTTTGCGGTGCAGCCGCACCACCGGATGCCCGACCGCCTCCAGCATCCGCCGCACCTGCCGTTTGCGTCCCTGATGGACGATCATCTCCACGACGCTGCCCCCGGCGTGCCCGCCGGTCACCCGCGCTTCGGCCGGAGCGGTCAAGCCGTCTTCCAGCCGCAGGCCGCGCCGCAGCCGCTCCAGCTCCGGCTCACCCACCGTCCCGGCGACTTCGGCGAGATATACTTTATCAACCTCGAAGCGGGGATGCATCAGCCGGTGCGCCAGCTCACCGTCGTTGGTGAGGATGATCAGGCCGGTCGTATCCTGGTCGAGACGGCCCACAGGAAACAGCCTCGCGGCGCTGGGCACCAGGCTGACGACGGTCTGGCGGCCGCGGGGATCGGTCACCGAACTGACCGCGCCCGCCGGCTTGTTCAGCAGGTGGTATTCCAGCGGCTCCGGCTCCACCGGCCGGCCGTCGACGTAAACCACGTCACCCGGCGCGACCGTGGCACCCAGCACGCTCACCGTCTCGCCGTTTACCGCCACCCGCCCGGCAGTGATAAAATTCTCGCTCCTGCGCCGGGACGCCACTCCCGCACGGGCAAGATATTTCTGCAGACGTTCAGCCATCAGGTTTTAGTCTTCCATCCGAGCCGGAAAGCCGGCGCCCGCCTCGCCTACGTCCGCTTTTCCGCGGCCAGATGCAGCTTCTCCCGCAACTCTTCCACGTCTTCAGGCGTAGCCTCGAATCCCTCGATCGACGGCAGCGCCTCCAGGCCGGACAGGCCGAAGAGCTTCTCGAAGACGGCCGAGGTGCGGTAGCGGATGGCGCCGGTCTCGTCATGGCGCCCGGCCTCCCGCAGCAGGCCCTTGTCCACCAGCGTATTGACCACGGTGTCGGCGCCGACGCCGCGGATGCGGGCGATCTCCGGCCGCGTCACCGGCTGCAGGTAGGCGATGATCGCCAGCGTCTCCATCGCCGCCGGCGACAGCGAATAATCGACCGGGCGTTCGCAGAAACGCTCGACCGCGCCGCGGGCCAGGTCGCTGGTCCGCAGCGCGTAGCCGCCAGCGACCTCGGCAAAGACGATGCCGCTGCTCTCCCCGGAGAACCGCTCGCGCACCGACTCCACCGCGTACACCAGCTGTTCGTCCGCCGCGCCGGTGACCTCCGCCAGCGTCTCCAGCGTCAGCGGCTCGGGCGAGATGAACAGCAAAGCCTCGATGTCACGCACGAGGGCCGCGGCGCCATCCTCCGGGTCGGCGCCGGTAAGTCCGGCGATGTCAGCGCCGGGCGCGGCCGCGGCTTCGAACCCTTCCAGGCCGTCCAGGTCGGCTTTCTCCACCGTGGCGCCCGCTATTTCGGCGCCCGCCGCGGCATCGTCCAGGCCGTCGCTCATTTCTTCCATATTGTCAATCAAATCTTCCTCGATGATATCTTCGTGGTTCTGGTTCTGGTTTTCCATCAAACCTCCGTTTGTCCCGGCGGCCAGACTCAGGCAATCAGCTTGCCGCTCTTCTGCGCCTCGTAGATGAGGATCTGGCCGAAAAGCTGCTCCTGCTCGACCTCGAGCTCGCCGGAATTGTACATCTCCAGCAGCGCGAAGAAAGTCACCGCCTGCGTCATCCGGTCGGCGTCGCCGACAATCTCGTCGAACGCTACCTTGGCGCGCTCCTTCACCAGCAGCCGGATCGCCTTCATCTGCTCCCAGACGTTGGCGGTGACCATCGTCATGTGGTCGGTCGTGATCCGGGGCGGCTCGGCCAGCAGCACGCCGATGGCGGCGGCCAGCTTCGCCGGATCGTGCCGGTGCGGTATCTCCGGCTCCTGGCGGCGCCTGACCTTCGGCAGCGGCGCGCTGCGGAAGTGCCAGTGACGCGTGACGTCGAAGCGGCCACGCAGCCAGGCGGCCGCTTCCTTGAATTTCTTGTAGGTGATCAGCCGGATGACCAGCTCTTCGCGCGCCTCCTCCGGCGTCAGCTCTTCGACTTCCACCTCTTCCGGCCGCGGCAGCAGCTGCGCCGACTTGATCTCCATCAGCGCGCTCATCAGGATGAGGAACTCGCTGGCGGCCTCGAGGTCGAGCTCTTCCTCCTCCTCCAG